>JAQGKM010000432.1 GCA_028290125.1 Hyphomicrobiales bacterium
GGCGTGGCTTCATGGCGCGCACCAGCGGGCCGATCAGATTGATCGCGCCGTTCACGTTCACATCGAAGGTCTTGCGAAAGCCGTCGCCGCCGATGTCGTTCTCGTTGTCGGGGAAGAAGGTGCCGACATTCAGAAAAGCCAGCGCGATCGGCCCGTACTTGTCTTCGACCTCGGCGACCAGCGCCTGCATGGCCTCGCGCTGCGTGACGTCGCCCTGCATGGCGATGATCGTATGATTTTTGGCGGCCGCTGCGCCCGCGAGGGCGGCGAGCTCGCTGGCGCGACGCGCCACGGCGATGACCCGGAAGCCATCAGCCGCAAGACGTTGCGCCACCTCGGCCCCGATGCCGGAGCTGGCGCCGGTGACCAGAGCAAGACCGTCGGCGGGCGTCGCGCGGTAAGGGATCAGCGGTGATCTCCGAAGAAGCGGTCGAGCAGGCGACCGAGCGGGCCGGTCAGATGCAACGGCGCATCGGTGACGGCGAAGCAGATGCAATCTTCGTCGGCGTCGGTCATCGGCTTGTGGTCGAGATCCGACTCCGCGATGGCGATGTCGCCGCGTCCGTAATGGCCGGTGACGTCGGAAAACGCGCCCTTGAGAACGAGCGTGACTTCCGAACCTTCATGGGTGTGCGAGGGCATGCGACGACCGGCGCGCACCCAGAGCAGGCTCGCGTCGCCGCGGCCCTTGTCCTCGATGCGGAATTCCTTCACGCCCGGCAGCTTGGTGCGCCAGCGGATCGCCTCGATGTCGTGGCCGAGATAATGACGCAGCGGGGCCGGCAGCAGCGACGAACCGACGCTCGACAGGAGGGGCGGCGCGACCACCGGCTCGGCGGCGAAGATCGACGCGAGACGCTCGTCACGGCGCGAGAGCGGCTCCGGCTTGACGTTTTCCAGTTCGCTGGCGGCCAGCGCCTCCAGCGCGCGGACAAAATCACGGCTGTCGGGCTTCATCAGGAGGTGAGAAGCGACCAGCGCGTGCAGACTAGGATCCAGCGTGCCGGCGCTGTAGGCCGCGAGAAGCGCGTCCACCGGCCGGGCGACGCCCTCTGATCCTTGCAATTCGTTTTTCACGTCCTCAGCCCCTGAAAGTGCCTGTCCGTCCAGATCCGGAGTGGCCGGGACGAGGCCCGGCGCCAGAACCCCGGCGCGCCAACGCAATGAACTCGGTCAAGTTACGGAGCAATGTACACCCCGGATCACTTGACCGTAAGCCGGAGACACCCGACATGTGGACGTCTGCCGATCAATTCCGCCACCCGTCGCGCCTGCCAAGAGAAATCGCAAGAGACATCGCATGAAAATCGCGCCCGACGTTCTCGCCGCCATCGGAAACACGCCGCTCATCAAGCTGAAGCATGCGTCCGAGGCGACCGGCTGCACGATTCTCGGCAAGGCCGAGTTCATGAACCCGGGCGGGTCGGTGAAGGACAGGGCGGCGCTGGCGATCGTGCAGGACGCGGTGGCGCGCGGCCAGCTTCAGCCGGGCGGCATGATCGTCGAGGGCACGGCCGGCAACACCGGGATCGGCCTGGCGCTCGTCGCCAATGCGCTCGGCTTCAAGACCGTGATCGTCATCCCCGAGACGCAGTCTCAGGAAAAGAAGGACATGCTGCGCATGCAGGGCGCGGAGCTGATCGAGGTCCCGGCTGTCCCCTATTCCAATCCGAACAATTACGTGAAGCTGTCGGGCCGCCTCGCCGAACGCCTCGCGAAGGAGCACCCGCAGGGCGCCATCTGGGCCAACCAGTTCGACAATGTCGCCAACCGGCGCGGGCATTTCGAGACCACGGGGCCCGAGATCTTCGAACAGACCGACGGACGGGTCGATGGCTTCGTCTGCGCGGTCGGCACCGGCGGCACGCTGGCTGGCGTCGGCATGGCGCTCAAGGAGCGCAAGCCCGCCGTGAAGATCGCCATCGCCGATCCGATGGGCGCGGCGCTCTACAATTTCTACGCCCATGGCGAGTTGAAGTCCGAGGGCTCGTCGATCACGGAGGGCATCGGACAGGGCCGCATCACGGCCAATCTCGAACACGCGCCGATCGATCTCGCCTACCAGATCACCGACGAGGAGGCGCTGCCGATCCTGTTCGATCTTGCAGAGCAGGAAGGCATGCTGCTCGGCGGCTCGGCCGCCATCAACATCGCCGGCGCGATCCGGCTCGCAAAGGAGCTGGGTCCCGGCCACACCATCGTGACGATCCTGTGCGACGGCGGCGCGCGCTATGCTTCAAAGCTCTTCAACCCGGCGTTCCTGCGCGAGAAGAACCTGCCTGTGCCGCACTGGATGGAAGCCGGTTCGGCGATCAAGCCGGACTTCATCTAGGCGCTCAGCCGAAGCGCGCCATCGTCAGGAATGTCAGACCGAAAAAGATGATGAAAAATACGAGTTGAAACACCGGCACGTCGCGTGACATCGACTTCGAGCCCCAGACCGTCGCCCCCTGCGACCTAGCCTTTATCTCACCATCCGCTTGAGCAAGCGTTCTCATTTGACGTTGTTTCGTGCGGGTATTCGCAAACCATTCTTAACCAGCAGCACGGGAAGCCCATGCCGGAACCGCAGCAAACCCTCGTCTCCACCGACTGGCTCGCCGAACGCCTCGGTCAGCCCGGGCTCGTGATTGTCGACGCCTCCTGGTACCTGCCCGCGCAGCAGCGCGATCCGCGTCAGGAATATCTCGACGGGCACATTCCCGGCGCGGTCTTCTTCGATCTCGACGCGACGTCGGCGCACGACACGTCCCTGCCCCACATGATGCCGACGCCGACCGCCTTTGCGAGCGCGATGGGCAAGCTCGGGATCGCGGATGGCGCGCAGATCGTCGTCTATGACGGTCTCGGCCTGTTCTCCGCCCCGCGCCTGTGGTGGATGCTGCGCGCCTTCGGCGCCCGCGACGTCGCCATCCTGGATGGCGGCCTGCCTAAGTGGAAGGCCGAGGGCCGTCCGCTCGAGGACGGCGAGACGCTCCGCACGCCGGCGCTCTTCAATGCGCGGCTCGACCACAGCGTCGTCGCCACCATGGCCGACGTGGAGAAGGCGCTGGCCGAGAACAGCGCGCAGGTGCTCGATGCGCGCCCGGCCGAGCGTTTCCGCGGCGAGGTCGCAGAGCCGCGGCCGGGCCTTCGCATGGGCCACATGCCCGGCGCGACGAGCGTTCCTTTCGGCGCATTGCTCGACAGCGGACGCCTCAAGCCCCCGGCCGAACTCGCCCAAGCGCTGGACACGCTCGGCGTCGACGCGGGCAAGCCTGCGATTACCTCCTGCGGGTCTGGCGTGTCGGCTGCGATCGTCACGCTGGCGCTGGTCGTCGCGGGCCGCAAGCCCGGCGCGCTCTACGACGGATCATGGGCCGAATGGGGCCAGCCGGACGGCCCGCCGGTCGCCACCGGGACCTGAGCCACAAAGGTTAAAGAATGTGAACAAGGGCGGCGCAACCAGCGTCGCCCTTTTTCGTTCCTCACTTAGCCGGCGCGGCGTAGCGTAAACGCGCCTGCATTTTGACGAGGGCGGGCTGGGGGGCCCGACTGAAGCGTCCGCACAGGAGCAACAAGGCCATGTGTGACTATTCCCTCGAAATGTATGGTTCACGGCCCGCAAGCGAATCCGAACGTTACGTCACGACCCGCTTCCCCTCGGGGAGCATCGGTCTGGCGTCGCCCGGCGACTGCAACACGGCGATCTGCGTGCAATACGATACGCCTCTCGTCCTCGAAAACATTCCGCGCGAAGTGCAAACGGCGCTCGGCATCAGAGAGATCGAGGATGCGACCTTCGTCCGCCTCAGTCACGGTGCGTATCGCGATGGCGTGCGCTTCCGGAACGGCCGGCAGGTGTCGCTGCAACAATTGTCGACGGGCGTCGGCGCCGTCGTCACAAGCCTGCTGGAAACCGAAAAGCTCGTGAAGCCCCGCGCCATCGTGGCCTGACTCCCGCGCGCGGACGGCAGGTCTCCGGACGAAACACGAACCCGCCCCCCATGGGGAGCGGGCCTTTCCGCTTGTCGATCATGACTGCCTGCGCACCAGCCACGGCGCCGCCGGGGCGGGCTTTTCCTTGCGCCCTGCCCTGCCGGATGTAGTCATTTTAAGCATTACGCCCGGTCTAAGTTCGCTCTATAGTCAGCGCGACTGGCGGCCTCGTCAGCCCTCCCGCGCGCCATGGCCGTAGCGTCATGGTCCGGCAGGTGCTAAGAGCGCGCCGTTTCGAGCTGTCCGGTTGGCTCCCGCGCCGGGAGCCGCGACAGACGGACATTGTGGGAGTAGCGAGCGCGCATGAAGAAGATCGAGGCGATCATCAAGCCGTTCAAGCTGGATGAAGTGAAAGAGGCTCTGCAGGAAGCAGGTCTCCAGGGTATCACCGTCACCGAAGCGAAGGGTTTCGGACGCCAGAAAGGCCACACGGAATTGTACCGTGGCGCCGAATATGTCGTCGACTTCCTGCCCAAGGTGAAAATCGAGATCGTGCTTGGCGACGATCTGGTGGATCGCGCCGTGGAGGCGATCCGCAAGGCCGCCCAGACCGGCCGCATCGGCGACGGCAAGATCTTCGTTTCCAACATCGAGGGCGCCATTCGCATCCGCACCGGCGAGACCGGCACGGACGCGATCTGACGCGCCCATCCCCCGACATCCCGAAAGGGCTTCGAATTTCGCGGCGCGCGCCGGCGGTTCGTTGACGACAAGCAAAAGCGGCCCCGAAGGGCTGGCGACATAAGCAGAAGGGACTGAACACATGAAGACCGCCAAGGACGTTCTCAAGGCGATCAAGGACAACGACGTCAAATACGTCGACCTCCGTTTCACCGACCCGCGCGGCAAGTGGCAGCACGTGACCTTCGACCAGACGCTGGTCGACGAGGAAATGTTCTCGGAAGGCACGATGTTCGACGGATCGTCGATCGCCGGCTGGAAGGCCATCAATGAATCCGACATGACCCTGATGCCGGACCCAACGTCCGCCTGCATGGACCCGTTCTTCGCGGCCTCCACGATGGTCATCACCTGCGACGTGCTGGAGCCGTCCACGGGCGAGCCCTACAATCGCGATCCGCGCGGCATCGCCAAGAAGGCCGAAGCCTTCCTGAAGACGACCGGCATCGGCGACACCGCCTTCTTCG
>JAQGKM010000203.1 GCA_028290125.1 Hyphomicrobiales bacterium
GCACGCAGACGCTCTCGGTGAACTTCAGCGTCGGCCGGTCCGGATTGTCGCCGAGCGCGCCGGTCGGGCAGGCGGTGACGCAGGAATGGCAGAGCGTGCAGCCCTCGACATTGATGTCGAGCCCGCCAAACGGCGCGCCGCGCGGCAACGGCACGACATCGACCGGCGTGGGCGCGGCGAAATGCAGTTCGCGGAAGGCGGTCTCGAGCACCGAGCGCTTGGCGCCGCGCGGCTCGTAGCTGGCGGGTTTCGGCGACGTGACGCCGGGCGCGAAGGCGTCGAGCGCCGCGCGCAGCTGGTCGGGATCGTCCGTCTCGATGGTGCGCACGAGATCGGCGCCGAAGCCGAGGGCGGCGACAATGGTGTTGGTGGTCGCCATCACGCCCACAAGGCCGGTCATGTCGTGCTTCGGCTTCTGCCGTGCGAGCAGCGCGACGCCCGTGGCGCCGAACGAGAAGGCGCTGGCGAAGAACTCGTAGCCGACCTGCGTCACCTCGTTGACGCGCAGCGGCAGCACATGGGCGGGAAGGCCGTCGCCGAAGCGCGCGAGCGCGTCGATCAGCGGTTCGCCGTGGTCGCCGTCATGCAGCAGCACGATGGGCGAGGCGCCGCCGGCTTGCGAGTAAGTGCGCAGCAGCGCGCGCAAGCGGCGCATCAGCGCGTCGGCAGGCGGCAACGCATAGGACGCCGCGCCCGTCGGGCAGACGGAGGCGCAGGCGCCGCAGCCCGCGCAGATGTTTTCGTCAATGGCGACATGGTCGCCGTTGGGCGTGATCGCGCCGGTCGGGCAGAGATCGAGACAGCGCACGCAGCCGGTGATCTTTGAGCGCGAATGCGCGCAGAGATTTTCCGTGAAGGTGATGTAGCGCGGCTTGTCGAACGTTCCGACGAGGCCCGCAGCTTCCTCGATCGCCTTTTCGACGGCCAGCGGATCGCGCGGATCGGCGCGCAGATAGCCGGGTCGCAATTCGCTCGCCGGAAACAGCGGCTGGTAGCCCGAGAGATCGAGCACGATGTCGCAGGTCGAGGTCGCGCCGTTGGCGCTGGCCCCGAACACGAGCCGCTCGCGCGAGGAGGGCGTCGGCACGGCGGTCTCGTCGATGGCGAGCGTGAAGGCGCCGAGATGCCCGCTCGCGTTGCGCACATGGCCCTTCACGATGGGAAAATCCCGCACGCGCGGCGGCGTCACGTCGCCGGGGCGCGACAGCATGACGGTGACGTCGAGCCGGTCGGCCAGGCGCCGGCCCGCTTCGAGCGCGGCCTCGTCGCGGCCATAGACCAGCACCACACCCTCGCTCTGCAGCGAGACGAGCGAGATCGGCGGCATGTCGACCTGCGCGGCGGCAAGCAACGCGGCGGTCTTCGGGCCAGCGGCGGCGGCGTCTTTCGACCAGCCGCCGGTCTCTCGAATGTTGACGAAGGTGAGCGGGGCGGTCGCGCCCGCGTCCTCGGCGACTTCGGAGAACAGCGGCGCCTCCTGCGTGCAGGCGACGACGATCGGGCCGCCGCCCGCCAGCGCGGCGCGGAACAGGTCGAGCTGCGCGCCGCAGAGCTGGTCGGCGCGGGTCACGCCCCCGCAGCGGCCGCGCGCCAGCGCCGCCTCGTCGACAGGCATGGTCCGCTCGCAGGAACAGACAAAATGCTTCAGCCCGGCGCCTTGCATGCGTGGAAACTCCCCGGACGGCCGCGCGCCGTCGCCCTGTAGATAAGCAAAGCGGGGGCGGAAGGGTATGGGGGTTGGGGGGAATTGTTGGCGGGGCGAGGAGATCGGATCTTGCATCTAGGATAATAATCCTGTGTATAGATCTTCCTTCCTTGAGCCGATTGCCGCCCCATGACATTTCAATCGTTCGATTTCGCGCGCGCGGACGTGCGCGCCCGCCTTGCCGCCCTGTCTCTTGAAGTGAAGCTGCTGCGCTGGGCGCATGCGCTGCGCCGCGTGCGGTGGGACAGGAAGGACAGCGACCACGACGCCGAGGGGCCTGACGACGATGACGGGCCTCGTCATGTCTGGGGTTCGGTCCAGTACGCGCAGAATTTCCCGAATGATCACAACGGGCCGCCGGAGCCTGTCGATGACGGTGACCCGCCTGACCCGTTGCCGGAAGAAAGGCCGACTGAAGTCGGCGAGCTATCGCGCGTGTTGCGTTACGCTTCGTCACTCCTCTCCGCTTGGGTGAGCATCGCAGCACTTGCGCAGGCCACACCTTGGATCATGAGGTATGGCCCAGAGATCGTATCCAACAACGATCCACCCAAGACCTTTGACCAACTGACTGAGAGTGTTGGAATATCCAAGGCTGGATATCAGGATCATCACATTGTCGAGCAGACGTCTGCTGCACGGGATGGTTTTTCGCGTGAGATGATCAATGGGAAAGGCAATGTGGTGAAAGTGCCGACCCTGAAGCATAGGGAAATCACGGCCTGGTACGGTGCCCGAAATCCAGAATTTGGCGGCCTTACGCCTCGTGAGTATCTTAGCGGACGGCCTTGGGAAGAACGTTATGCTGTAGGAATCCAGCAATTGATTCAGAAAGGAATTTTGAAGCCATGAAATCAAAAGATCTTTCTGAATTTTCATCCCAAGATCTGGTCCAAATGTATGAGAGAATCGTCATCCAGCAGGATGAGTCGTTCATGATTGCGCGTCTTGCCTTGTTCAATGAACAATATGGAGAACGAGACGCCATCAGCAAGGAACTGAGATCGCGCCCAGGCGATCAGCGGGAATTGTTGGCAGCGCTCTTCAAGAGTCCAAAATCTTGGGTTCGCATTTGCGTCGCGCGCGATACATTTGCGCTTAATGAAGAACGGTCACGGATGCATATTCAGTATGTCATAGATCATTCTTGGGATCCGTACCGTGGCGAGGCAAGGTCAGTTCTTGGTGCGTGGGATCGAGGTTTTCGTCCATCTTGATTTTCGGGTGCAACTTCGTGCTGAACGAAGCGCGCGCGGATGCATACATGACAGATGTCGCGGAGCAGACCTTGGACCCTTATCGCGAAGAGGCGCTTTCCACGCTGGGGACTTGGGATCAACGGAAATTGTTTAACGTGACCGGCCCGCGCATGAAAAACTTGAAGCCATGACGTCAAAAAATCTTTCCGAACTGTCGTCGGACGAATTATTGGTCGAGTATGAAAAGATCGTCGTCGCGCAGGATGACTCATTCAAGAACGCGCGGCTTGCGATCTTCAAGAAGCAGTATTGGCGTCGAGAGGCGATCTGCAGGGAGTTGCAGTCACGCCCCGGTGAACAACGCGAATTGTTGGCGACGCTTTTCAAGCATCCGAAAGCTTGGGTTCGCATCTGCGTTGCAAGTGACACGTTCGTTCTGAATGAAGCACGCGCTCGGATGCATATGGAATACATCGCCGAACACACGAGAGATCCGTATCGAGGCGAGGCGCGGTCGGCGCTTGGGAGCTGGGATCGAGGTTTTCACCCGTCTTGACTGCGGCAAGGATGTTCCTCGTCATTGCGAGGAGCGTGAGCTCCGCGGCAATCCATCTTGCTCGCCGTACCTCGCTCCGACGGAAGGCTCGTCCGACGGCAGCCTCCCGGAGATGGATTGCCGCGTCGCCTTCGGCTCCTCGCAATGACGAGCGCGTGGGTTGCTCATCAGGTTCATAATCCTAACTGGTTTGCGCTCTTCGCGATGACGCGGCCGCGGTGCTCGTCTCGCCCCCAAACTTGACTGTCGGCGCCAACCCACTACGTGCTGTCACATCCACGCAGCCCGAGCGCCACGCATGTCCGACGCCTCCCCTCTCGATCTCCCGCCCGGCTTTGCCGCCGTGACGCTTCGCGAAAGCG
>JAQGKM010000442.1 GCA_028290125.1 Hyphomicrobiales bacterium
GTCGGCGCCGACAAGCGCACGGATCTTGCCCTGCTCAAGATCAAGGACAAGGGCACCTACCAGCACGTCTCATTCGCTGGCGACATGCCCCGCGTCGGCGACTGGGTGATCGCGGTCGGCAATCCCTTCGGCCTCGGCGGCACCGTGACGGCGGGCATCGTGTCGGCGCGTGGCCGCGACATTGGCGCGGGCCCCTACGACGACTTCCTCCAGATCGACGCCTCGGTCAATCGCGGCAATTCGGGCGGCCCGACGTTCAACCTGAACGGTGAGGTCGTGGGCGTGAACACGGCCATCTTCTCGCCGTCGGGCGGCAGCGTCGGCATCGGCTTCGCCATCCCGACCGAAGTCGCGCGCGACGTGATCGACGCCTTGCGCAACAAGGGCAGCGTCGCGCGTGGATGGATCGGCGTGCAGATCCAGCCGGTGACCCGCGAGATCGCCGACAGCCTCGGCGCCAAGGAAGCCAAGGGCGCGCTCGTCAACGACCTGCAGACGGGTTCGCCCGCTGGCGCCGCCGGCATCAAGTCGGGCGACATCATCGTTGCGGTCAACGGCGAACGCATCGATGGGCCGCGTGAACTGGCGCGCAAGATCGCGTCCTACGGTCCCGAGAAGCAGGTCGACCTGACCTATGTGCGTGACGGGCGTGAGCAGCAGGCCAAGGTGCGCCTCGGCGCGCTGCCGGCCGAAACGCAACAGCGCGCTTCGCTGGGCGGCAATGGCCCGAGTGAGCGCAACGCGCTCACGGGCCTCGGCCTCACCCTCGCGCCGGGACGCAACGGCGTCGTGGTCGCCGAAGTGGAGCCGGACGGCGCGGCTGCGCAGACCGGCCTGAAGCAGGGCGACGTCATCATCGAGGCGGGCGGCCAGAAGGTCGAGCGCCCGACGGACGTCTCCTCGGCGCTGGCTGCAGCCCGCAAGGATGGCCGTCGCGCGCTGCTGCTGCGGGTGAAGTCGGGCGAAACGACCCGCTTCGTCGCCATCGCGGCCGCAGGCTGACGTCTCTCCAGGTGAGGCGAAACGGCAGGCCGGCCCCCGGCCTGCCGTTTTTGCAAGGAAGCGGCTATCATGGCGCCCATGCGCATTCTGATCATCGAAGACGATCCCGAGGCCGCCGCCTATCTCGTCAAGGCTTTTCGGGAAGCCGGGCATCTGGCCGACCATGCCGCCGATGGCCTGGAAGGCTACGCCATGGCGCGTGATGGCGGCTATGACGCGCTGATCGTCGACCGCATGCTGCCGAAGATGGACGGGCTGTCGCTGATCGGCGGGCTGCGCGAGCAGAAGATCGACACGCCGGTGCTGATCCTCTCCGCGCTGGGCCAGGTCGACGACCGCGTGAAAGGCCTGCGCGCCGGCGGCGACGATTATCTGGCGAAACCCTACGCCTTCTCCGAACTGCTCGCCCGCGTCGAGGTTCTGCAGCGCCGCAAGGGCGGCGGCTCGTCGGACGCCACCGTCTATCGCGTCGGCGGACTCGAACTCGATCGGCTCTCCCACAAGCTCACACGCAACGGCCGCGAAATCCTGATGCAGCCGCGCGAATTTCGTTTGCTCGAATATCTCATGAAACATGCAGGGCAGGTGGTCACCCGCACCATGCTGCTCGAAAACGTCTGGGATTATCACTTCGATCCGCAGACCAATGTCATCGACGTGCATATCTCGCGGCTGCGTTCGAAGATCGACAAGGGTTTCGACACGCCGCTGCTTCACACCATTCGCGGCGCTGGATACATGATCCGTGACGGCTCTCGGTAAGCTCTTCCGCACGACAGCGTTCAAACTGTCGCTCGCCTATCTCGTGGTCTTCGCGCTCGGCGCGGGCCTCGTGCTGGGTCGTGTCGCGTGGAACGTGCGCAATCTCATCGACGACCAGATCACCACGACGGTGAACGCCGAAATCGCGGGCCTTGCCGAGCAATACACAGCCGGCGGCATCCGGCGCCTCGTCTTCGTGATCGAGCAGCGCATCCGCCAGCCCGGCGCGTCGCTCTATCTCGTGACGAGCTTCAATGGACAGACAGTCGCCGGCAACATCGCCGAACTGCAGCCCGGCGCGCTCGACCGGCCAGGACTCATCGAGACGACCTACCGCCGCACGGGCGAAACGGACGCCCGCAATCACGAGGAGCACGCCCTGGCGCGCATCTTCGTGCTGCCGGGCGGCTTCCGCCTGCTCGTCGGACGCGACCTCGGCGACCGCGAGACGCTGCACAATGTCATGGGTCGCGCGCTGTTCACCTCGCTCGCCTGGCTCGTGCTGATCGGCACGCTCGGCGGGTTGTTCGTCGCGCGCCGCGTGCTGCATCGGGTGGACGTCATCAGCGATTCCGCCGGCCGCATCATGAAAGGCGATCTCGCGCAGCGCATTCCGGTGTCGGGCAGCAATGATGAACTGGATCGCCTCGCGCTCAATCTCAACGCCATGCTGGAGCGCATCGGCGAGTTGATGACCGGGCTGAAGGAAGTCTCCGACAACATCGCCCACGATCTTAAGACGCCGCTCACGCGCCTGCGCAACGGGGCCGAAGAGGCGCTGCGCACCGCGAAGGCTCCGGACGATTACCGCGCTGCGCTGGAGCGCATGATCGACGAATCCGACGGGCTCATCCGCATCTTCAA
>JAQGKM010000454.1 GCA_028290125.1 Hyphomicrobiales bacterium
GCATCGAGCGCGCCGAAGGGCTCGTCGAGCAGCAGCGTCTCGGGCGAGTAGACGAGCGTGCGGGCGAGCGCGGCGCGCTTTCGCATGCCACCGCTGAGCTGGCTCGGGAAGTGGCGTTCGGATCCCGAAAGCCCGACCTTGTCGAGGATTGCCCGCGCTCGCTCGCGCTTCTCCGCGCGCGGCGTCCCGCGCACATCGAGCGGCAGAAGCACGTTGCCGAGAGTGGTCCGCCACGGCAACAGGGCGTCCGCCTGCGTCAGATATCCGACGCGCGTGTTGGGTCCCGCGATTGCCTCGCCCGCATAGCTTGTCACGCCCACGTCAGGCGCGAGCAATCCGGCCGCCATGTTGAGCAGTGTCGTCTTTCCGCAGCCCGACGGCCCCAGGAAGGCGACCACCTCGCCGCGCCCGATCCGCAGATCGACGCCATCGACGACCGGCGTTGCGCGGCCTTCATGCGCGAAACTCTTGGTGATCCTGCTGAACGACAGGACCGGAGCTACCGCGTCGCGGAGCATGTCGTGAGAAATCGGGCCGAGATAGTTCATGCGAGCGCCTCTTTCGAGAGGGGAGCAGCAAAGGTCTGCGTGACCTTGCCGAGAAGTCCGACGAGGACGAAAGACAGCGCGCCGATAATGACGAGCGCGGCGAGCACGGCGGCCGCGTCCTGCGATGTCGCGCTGTAGATGACGAGATATCCGAGCCCCGTGTCTGAGGCGGTCATCTCTCCAAGAATTGCGCCGTGAAACGCGTAGATAAGCCCTTGCTGCAAGCTTGCGAGAACGAAGGGAGCGGCGGCGGGCGTGCGGAACTGGAAGGCCGTGCGCAAACGGCCGGCGCCGAGCACGGCCGCTGTGTCGAGATAGATCTGCGGCACGTCGCACAATCCGCCGTAGGCGCCGTAAAAAACGATGAAGAAGCACGACACGGCCGCGAGCGCGACGACCGGCGGATGGCCGACGCCGATCCACAGGATGAGCAGAGGCGCGATGACGACCTTGGGAGTCGAGAAAGCCGCGAACAGAAAAGGCTCGAGAATGCGGGCGAGCTGCTTGTGAGACGCAAGCAAAAGCGCAAACGCCAGCGCCATCGTGGACGCGACGACAAATCCGGTCGCCGTCGCCGACGCTGTTGCCGCAAAATGAAGCCAGATCTCGCCTTCGCGGATCCAGGCGGCGAGTTGAAGCGCGATCGCCGAAGGTGCCGATATGTAATAAGCCGCTGTGTCGTCCAGCGCTGCAACTTGCCAGCTGCCGATCACAGCGGCGAAAAGAATCGCCTGTCTGATCCGCGTGAGTTTCTTGCTGTGCATCATGTGCGCGTCGCCTCTGGAAATCTGTTCCAAGGGTGACGTGCGAGCGACGTCTGCGCAACATAGCCGACTGGAATGGTGTTCTAATGTGCCCCGTTACACAGCCGGTTTTTACTACTCGGGCGCGTCCTCGACGTCACGACCTCTAATTGACACCGAGCGACGAACGCAGCTCCGCGTGCGTCCGGCCCCTTCAGAGACCGCTGATTTAACGTCATGACCTTAGCTCATACGGCAACCGGTTACATTCGAGCCCAAGACCCCTAGTCACCTAAAGAGTGCGAGCCGGCGGACGCACAAACTAAAAATCCGCATTCATCCAATTAAGCTCGTATCGCAACACCCAACGTTCTCAGAGCAGGACTGGCTTAATCCTATCTAGTCGCTTGCCTGCGCAACAGGTTGCCCTGCCGCCGCTCATTTCCGGGACCTAAAGCCGCTTCCAGTTTCCGTGACGAGGCCCGTTCGAAGAAGATCAAAATATTCCTGGTCGCCCTGGCGGGTTGCCTGATCAGCAGCAAAACTTTACACCTAAAGTGAAGCAACAACCGTCCGCTCAGGCGTGCTCGCCTGCGCTCGACTGAGTTCAAACGAAGGGAGTCGCGCTTGCAAATCATCGACTCGCATTTTCACTGGTGGCCTCGTTCGGTCTTCGACACCCTGTGTAAGCGCAGCGAGGCGCCGCTTGCCAAGCCCAACGAGAAAGGTTGTTACACCTGCGTTCTGCAAGACGGTCCCGATTACGTCATGAACAGTTGGCCGGACTGGTTCGACCTCGACGAACAGTTTGCGCACATGGACAAGCTCGGGCACTACATCAGTGCGGTGGGCTCGATCGGCCCTTTTTCCGTCTATTTCTCGGCCTTGCCAGAGGCAGAGGGCCGCGACCTCGCGATTCAGTGGAACGAAGAAATGGCCTGGGCACAACGCCGCTATCCCGGCCGTTTCTGGGGCAGCGCGGCCATTCCCTTCCAGAGCGAAAAGACCGCGATGGACGTCCTTGAAGACGCGATCGGCCGGCTCGGCCTGATGGGCGTCAACCTGCCGGGCTCGATCGGAGCCGACCCGCGCATCGATCAGGACCGAATGCAAAGCTTCTACGCGCGCTGCGCCAAACTCGAGCTTCCTGTATTTCTTCATCCGACAGACGCCGTCTTCAACCACATGCTAGATGGCTACAACGGCGCACTGCATCTCTCGTTGGGCCGCGTCGTCGAGGTGAGCGTAGCAGCCATGCGGCTCGTGCTCTCGGGCACAATGGAGCGGCACCCCGATTTGAAGGTGATCATGTCACATACGGGCGGCGCTCTGCCATACCAGTCCGGGCGCATGGACAAGAACACCAAAGCTGCGCAGCTACCACGCCCCACGAGCGACTATTTGAAACGCATGTACACGGACACCGTGAGCCCACACCGCGAGGGCATCAAGTTTGCCATCGATTATTACGGGATCGATCACGTGATGTACGGCACGGACTACCCCTGCTGGGACCCGGCGAGCTGTCTGAAACTTGTTGAAGAACTCGAGCTGTCGGACGCCGACCAGCGGAAGCTCTTTCATGACAATGCGCATCGCATTCTATGTTTGAAGGATCCGCAACTTAGCCTGGCGTCAGCAAAGTAACGCCCTTCGCGCTCCTAATTTCGCCATTTGGAGAAATGCGCTTCGCCGCGGCGGACAATCTCGTTCAGCACCATGGCCATGAGCGCAAGAATGGAGATCAATCCGAGCAGACGCGTCGGATCGAAGGATTGCGTGAAGATGGCGGTGAATTGGCCGATGCCTGCTGTCGAAACATAGAGCTCCGCCAAGAGCACGCCAAGCAGCACGCCCGTCATGCCAAGCCGCATGCCAGCGAAGAAGGTCGGGATCATGTGCGGGAGAATGACGTAGCGGAAAATCTGCCAGCGGCTCGCGCCCATGGACTGCGCGCTCGTCATCAGGATCGGCTTCAGGTTCTGCACGCCGGCGACGATCGCCAGCACGATCGGGAAGAAACCATGCGTGACGCCGAAGGCGATCTTGGATGGGGCGCCGATGCCGAAATACAGGATGAACAAAGGCAGGATGGTGATCTGCGGAATGCCATAAAGCAGCAGGATGATCGGCATGAACGAGCGGCGCGCGAAATTGCCGAGCCCGACCGCGAGCCCGACAACGAGGCCCGCCATCACCGCGAGCGTGAAGGCCACGCCGAGTTCCAGCAATGTGATCCCCAGCGCCTCGGGCACGCCGCGCGTCGAGAACACGCGACCGATTTCGCCATAGACGCGGCTCGGCGGCGACAAGAACATCTTGTCGACCCAGAAGCGTGCGGCGAGTTCCCAGAACACGAGGAAGAGCAGGACGACGATCAGCTGCGACCAGCGCGGATGGCGTCCCATGAACTTGAGGATGAAGCCGTGGCGGATCATCGGCGCGCCGCTCCCCGTTTCTCGAGGCTGGAGACGAGCGCGTTGAGGCTCGCGGCGATGACGATGACGAAGACGATATAGGCGAACATGCGCGCCGTCTCCATTGCTTCAGCCATCTGCACGATGCGGTGGCCGATGCCCGCGAGCGAGGCGATGGTTTCGCTGCCGATGATGGCGAGCAGCGCGATGGTGAAGCCCATGCGCAGCCCCGTGAGAATGACCGGAAGCGCGCCGGGCACGAGCACGTAGCGCACCAGCTTGGCCGGTGATGCGCCCATGGAACGGGCCGCCGTCACGCAGATCCGATCGACGCTGACGAAGCCCGCGATCGTGTTGAGCACGATCGGGAAGAAGCTGATCGTCGCACCGAGCGCGATCTTGGAGGGCGCGCCGAGTCCGAAGAACAGGACGAACAAAGGCAGGAAGAGAATGATCGGCACCGCATAGACACCCGCGATCAACGGCTCGAAAACTTTCACCAGCGCGGGCGACAGCGACACGAGGAAGCCGACGACGAGCCCGAGCGTGAGCGAGATCGTGAACGCACCCGCCAGCTCGCTCAGCGTCAGCAGCAGATCGGGCCAGAACTCGCCCGTGCGCAGGATGTCGACGAGTTCGGCCCAGACAAGCTGCGGTTTTGGCAGCAGCAGCGCATTGACGCCCCAGTGATTGGACGCGCCATACCAGAGCGACAGCAGGACAAGGATGAAACCGGCCTGCGTCAGGCGGCTCGACCACACCTGCCTGCGCCGCAGCGACCAAGCCTTGGGGCCCATCTTCTTCATCAGAAGCCCCCGGCTCTTGCGCTCTGGTCGATGGTCTTGCGGATTTCGTCGTGCAGGAGGCCGTAGAGGCGATTGCGCAATTCGGTGAACTTGTCGCTTGTGATGAAATTCGGCCGCCGCGGATGCGGCTCGTTTACGCAGATCACCTCCTTGATCCGGCCGGGCCGCGCCGAAAACACCGCGACGCGGTCTGCCAGAAACACCGCCTCGCCGAGACTGTGCGTGACGAAGATGATCGTCTTGCGGGTGCGCGACAGCAGCTCCGAGAGATCCTCGCCCAACACCATGCGCGTCTGCTCGTCGAGCGCGCCGAACGGTTCGTCCAT
>JAQGKM010000019.1 GCA_028290125.1 Hyphomicrobiales bacterium
ACCCGTGCGGTCATCCAGATCAAGTCCGTGCGCTTCCGCCAGGAAGGTGACGACGTCGGCTACATCCGCATCACGCAGTTCAACGAACAGACCTACGACGGCGTGAAGAGCGCGATCAGCAAGTTCACGACCGACATGCCGGGCGACAGGTTCAAGGGCTACATCCTCGACCTGCGCAACAATCCGGGTGGTCTGCTCGACCAGTCGATCGCGGTGTCGAACGCCTTCCTGACGCATGGCGAAATCGTTTCGACGCGCGGCCGCAACGCCGACGAGACGCAGCGCTACAACGCGCGTCCGGGCGATCTGTCGAAGGGCAAGCCGGTCATCGTGCTGGTCAACGGCGGTTCGGCCTCGGCGTCGGAAATCGTCGCCGGCGCCCTGCAGGACCACAAGCGCGCGACCATCGTGGGCACGCGCTCGTTCGGCAAGGGTTCGGTGCAGACCATCATCCCGCTCGGCCAGAACAACGGCGCGCTGCGTCTCACCACGGCGCGCTACTACACGCCGTCGGGCCGCTCGATCCAGGCGAAGGGCATCGAGCCCGACATCCAGATCCTGCAGGACGTGCCGGATGAGCTGAAGGGCAAGGACGACACCAAGGGCGAGGCGTCGCTCAAGGGTCATCTCAAGAACGGCGACGAAGAAAAGACTGGCTCGCAGGCCTATGTCCCGCCGGATCCGAAGAACGACAAGCAGCTGAAGGCCGCGCTCGAAATGCTTCGCGGCACCTACACGAAGGCGCAGGCCGCCGAAGTGGGCAAGACGACGGAGAAAGCGGCGAACTGACGTTCCGTGATTGCAACGAAATACTTGTTCGCTGCAACGACATAAGCTTCCGATCAGGCCCGGCTGGCGTCATCATGATGCTGCGCCGGGCCTTTTGATTCGTTTTTCCCACAGCCACCGGCCACCGGCCTTGCCGGGCCCTCGCCGCGTGAGACTTCATGTCCGGGATCGATCTGAACTCCCCGATTGACGACGCAGCCGGATCAGACGCGTTGCGCGCCGGCGCCTTGCGCGACATTCCCTGGGGCGGACTTGCGCTGGGCGGCATGGCGCTGATCGCCGCAAGTCTCGTCGCCTTCGTCAAGGTCACGGACGACACGGTCGTCACCCCGCGTGCGGCGACCGACACGCTTGTCGCGCGTCGGATCAGCGTCCCGGATCTGACGCCGCCGCGCGACAACGATGCGACCTCGAGCATTGCGCGCACCATTCGCGCCAGCGCGCTGCCCTCCCATGCTGGCGCGATGCCTGTCGACGCTGGCGATGGCGTGCAGGTCGTGCAACGCAGCCTCGGCGCCGCGACGCGCGACATCCGCATCGGCCTCGCACCTGCGCCCGACATTCGGCTGACGGCGCCGGGACCCTACGGACCGTTGCCGCGCATCGGTCGCGACGGCGCACGGCCCTCCGATGTCTACGCGCGACCGCAGTCCGCGCCGGCGAAGGGCGCGCCGCGCATCGCCATCGTGGTGACGGGGCTCGGACTGAATGCCCCGCTGTCCGCAGAGGCCGTCGAGTCGCTGCCGCCGGCCGTGACGCTGGCCTATCTGGCCTATGGCGACGCCATCGAGGACCAGGCCGAACAGGCGCGCATCGCCGGACACGAATTGCTGTTGCAGGCGCCGATGGAAGGCGCGGGCGACGAACGCGCCTCCGCGCCGCGCACGCTGGCGGTCAATGCGCCGCGTCATCGCACGCTCGACGCGCTGCACTGGCACATGAGCCGCTTCCCCGGCTACATCGGATTGACGCAAGCGCAAGGGGCGCGTTTCATGGCGTCGCCGCAGGCCCTGTCGCCCGTGCTGCAGGACGTCGCCGATCGCGGGCTTCTCTTTCTCGACGCCAGCACGTCGTCCGGCGCTCTCACGCTGGCGCTCGCCGGCGCGGCCGGCACGCAGGCCGAGCGCGCCGACGTGGTGCTCGACGCATCGCCGA
The DNA here is from genome assembly GCA_028290125.1 of Hyphomicrobiales bacterium. Lineage (GTDB taxonomy): Bacteria > Pseudomonadota > Alphaproteobacteria > Rhizobiales > Beijerinckiaceae > Terripilifer. The sequence continues at coordinate 1,945 of JAQGKM010000019.1, forward strand.
CGCCCGAGGCGATCGATGCCGCGCTGCGGCGGCTTGAAGGCATTGCGCGCGAACGCGGCGCGGCGATTGGCGTCGCGGGCGTTGACGGCGGCGGCGTTGACCGGATCGCGCGCTTCACGCAGGGTCTCGACGCGCGCGGCTTCGTGCTCGTGCCGGCCTCCGCCCTGATGCAGGCGCCGGCGCGGACGTCCGCGCGCTAGAGCGTTGATCCTTGCGAGTCCTGTCGAATGAGTGAGAAGAAATACCGCCCCTGCGTCGGCGTCATGCTGATCAATGCGGAGGGCCTCGTTTTCGTGGGCCGCCGCCGCAACAAGAAGCTGCGCGAGCATGTCGCCCCGGGACATGAATGGCAAATGCCGCAGGGCGGCGTTGACGCGGGCGAGGACGTCTATGCTGCGGCGCTGCGCGAACTCGCTGAAGAAACCAGCGTCACCAGCGTTACGCGGCTTGCGGAAGCGTCCGACTGGTTCGCCTACGATCTGCCTGAAGACATCGCCCAGGAAGCCTGGAAGGGCCGCTACGCCGGGCAGACACAGAAATGGTTCGCGTTGCGCTTCACGGGCGACGAGAGCGAGATCGACGTCGAGCATCCGGCCGGCGGCCACAAGGCCGAGTTCGACGCCTGGCGCTGGGTGCCGATGGCCGACCTGCCGGGGCTGATCATTCCGTTCAAGCGCCCCGTCTACGAGCGTGTGGTGGCGGAGTTTTCCGGACTGGTCTAGCCGGCGGCGCGCAGCGTGCGGGCGCCGGCTTTCTTCGGCCCGGCCTTGCGGGCGGATTTCGGGAGCTTTTCGGCGATTCCGTAGAGCGTCTCGCGGCGGTCCATCTCGCGCAGGACTTCGTCCGGTGTGACGCCGCTCGCGGCCCACAGGACCGACAGATTGTAGAGCAGGTCCGCGCTCTCGAGGATCACGCGCTGGCGTCGCATCAGGACGGCGTCGATCCCGACCTCGACGGCCTCTTCGGCGACCTTCCGGGCGATCTTCTCGATGCCGCCCTGAAAAAGCTTCGCCGTACGCGACGCGGCCGGATCGCGCGCGCGGGCGGCGAGAACGGCGTTGAACAGGCGCTGCAGCGAATCATCCATCCCATCAGGCTAGCGCAAAGTCTTGACAATTCGCTGACAGGAACACGCCCGCCGCTCTGCGGCAGGGCAGGGCACGAAGGCGGATCTGGCCCCTCCGCCTGAACCGGGCGCGGGTGATCAAGCCGGCCGGTGCGATCCGCCTTCGTGGCAGGCCGGGTTTGCGAACAAGCTCGGCCATGAACAGATATGCCATGGATTTGTGGCCGAACCCAGCCTCGATTGGGACAAAATGGCGCAGGTATCTACGAAAAAAGTCATTGCGCCGCAGCGATTTGATGTTGCGCTGCGGCGATTTTGGCCTTTGCGAGGCGATCAGGGATTGAGCGCGTCCATTTCGAACTCGTCGCGCGACGAACGACCCTCGGGACCACCGACGGAATAGACGTCGCGGGGTCCGCGCGTCTGCTGCGGGCGGGCCTGACCGTTACGATTCTGACCCGCAAGGTTCTGGCGAGACCCTCCGAAGTCGCGATCCGCCACATAGCGTCCGCCCGTCGTGGTGCGGCGGCGGTCCTGATTCGGCCGTGACGCGCTCATGCCGGCGACGACCCAGGCGGCAAAGAGCCCGATCGCGCCGGCGAGCAGGGCCGGACGCAGGTCGGCGGACGAGAAGGACGGCAGCATCGAGGAAAGCTCGTTCACCGGCCGGCCGCCGCTCGGCCAGTTGTCGCGCGCGAAGCCTGACCGGCCGCCGCCGCCGCCGCGACGTTCTTCGATGGGATCGTGGCTGATCGAAACCTGATGGCCAGCTGACAGTGACGGATTGCTCATGGTGAGGCCCTTTCTCTTGCACAGACTGGAAGAACGGGGCGGTGACCGGAGCGTTCCAGACGCGCGGTCGTCTTGCGCGCCGAAGCAATATTCCGTAACAAGGTCCCGCGTTGCCCCTATGGCGGAACTGGTAGACGCGTCCGACTCAAAATCGGATTCCGCAAGGAGTGCTGGTTCGATTCCGGCTAGGGGCACGTCTCATTGCAAACACGCAGCATCACGCCGGGCGGCTGCCCGCGCACCTTGCCGTGTTGTGCGGAACAATCTCCTCCGGACGGCCATTGAGACAGCGTGAATGGTCTAGGGAGAAGCAAAATGAAGAATTCAATGATCCGCAACATGGTTGCGGCCTCCGCTCTGGTGATGTTCAGCGGCTTCGCGGTCGCCCAAGCCCCGAGCCCCGCGACGGGTGGCGGCGCCGGCGGCATGACCAACACCACGACGGCTTCGACCTGCGACGCCAGCAACATGAAGATGGCGGAAGAGTCGGCCATGAAGATGACCAACGCCACCATGAAGACCAACACGATGAAAGAGCTCGACATGGCCAAGGCCATGATGGCCAAGAACGACATGGCCGGCTGCAAGATGCACATGGACAAAGCCAGCACGATGATGAAGTAGGCTCGTCGTCGAAAGCGCCGCCCTTCGGGGCGGCGTATTTTCGGCAGGGCACGAAAAAGTGGCGCAAGCGGACCGCGGCGCTTGTCGGCGCCCACCCCGCGTGTTATTGCCCGCGCAACCACACGGAAGCTGCGCCACGCTGCTTCCGGCGACCCGGAGAGGTGGCAGAGTGGTTGAATGCACCGCACTCGAAATGCGGCATAGGTGCAAGCCTATCGGGGGTTCGAATCCCTCCCTCTCCGCCAGTTAGCTGAACATGAGATCTGCCCAGACATCGCGCACGGCACGCCGGCGCTGTGCAGCGCGCGTCCGGCACTGCCCGGACCCGGCGTTCGAACCCGCTGATCTGCAGGCGCTTGGCGAGCCGAAACCCCGCCGGACCTTCTCAATCACGCCTGCATTCGGATTGAGAGTGTCGCGCGACGGACGCCAGGCGACGCCTGCTCGATCCCGCCAGCTCATGGAGGACACGCGATGCGACTGCCAGATTGTGTGACAACCTATTTCGACGCGGACCGACGGTCGGACCCAACGGCGCTGATCTCGGCGTTTTCGGAGGACGCGATCGTCCGCGACGAAGGCGGCGTCCATCATGGGCATGATGCAATTCGCGCATGGTGGACAGCCGCCAAGCAGAAGTACCAGCAGACGGCGACGCCATTGGAGGCGACGACGACAGGCGGCATGATGTCAGTCGCCGCTTTGGTGAGCGGCAAATTTCCGGGCAGTCCTGCGACGCTCACATTCAATTTCACCCTGCGCGACAGCAAGATCGCCGAGCTTCAGATTGGATGATGACGGACGGTTTCGTGCCCACGGCATGAGCGAGCGGCGTCAGGGGGCGTGCTCGCGCGCGAGATCTTGAACCATGGTCAGGGAGCGGCTTTCTGGGTCGCGATGATGTTCTGCAACGGGTTCGGCATGGCGTTTCCAACCCGGACCAGCCTGTTCTCATCGCGGTGATTGAACGGCTCGGGCCGTCCGCGGACGGTGAGCGTGGTTTCCGTGACGTAGCTCCACGATCCATCGGGATGGAAGGTGATGGCGATCTGATAGCTGTCGGTCCGGAACGCGTATTCGAGGAACGTCGTCGAGCAGATCCCGTACGTGGTCTGGCCGCGTTCGGCGCGCACCAGGATCGTGTCCGCGTCCGGCGTACTCTGGCCGGACGCGATCGCGACCTGGCCCCGCGGGATCGCCACGGTTTGCAACACCAGTCCCGTCGCCGGCTCCCAGAGCCAGTAGCCGACCTGATCGTGAAAGGTGGTGTTCTCCTCTGCGGTCGTGATGTGGATGTGATAGCGGAGCCCGTAGAACAATTGCGGACCGTTGGCCTGAGGGTCGATCGGTTGGAAGTCGGCGCGTTCGATGAATTCGCGGCGTTCTGGACCATCGGCTTTCGGGTTGAGATCCACGCCGCGAGGCGCTTGCCAAACACCGGCGAGGCGACGCAGCGGGCCGAGATTGGCGAGGGTGTCGGGATCGACATCGGTAGGCTCGGTGAAGACGTCGGCCGGGAAGACGGGCATGGTCGATCCTTTCTGGCTGGAGACGCGTTGAAGCCGCCGAAGCGGGGTTGCGGCAAGGGTGTCATTCTTCCGCCAGCAGGCCAGCGGAGCGGTTGGAAGCGTGTTCACCGAAGTCATGCGATCGTTGGAACGATCCCGCCCTCGACGCGCACGGCTGCGCCATTCGTGATCGCACCCCAAGGGCTTGCGAGAAGAGCGACTTGCGCGGCGATCTCATCGGCTTCGATCAGCCGCCGAATAAGCGACAAGGGACGCATCTTGGCGAAGAACGCGGCCTCGCGTTCCGCTTCCGGGGCGTCCTTGTCGT
>JAQGKM010000052.1 GCA_028290125.1 Hyphomicrobiales bacterium
CGCCGCCGCATTCCGGCAGAAAACCGGCCATGACGCCGTTCTGAGCTTCGGGTCGTCGGGCCAGCTCTACACGCAGATCACGCAGGAAGCGCCGTTTCAGATCCTCCTGTCGGCCGACGACGAGCGCCCGAAGAAGCTGGTGGAAGATGGCCTCGGCGTCGCGTCGAGCCGCTTCACCTACGCAATTGGCAAGCTCGTCCTTTGGAGCAGGACGCCCGCATACGTGAAGGGCGAGGACACGCTGAAAGCCGCGTCCTACAACAAGATCTCGATCGCCAACCCGACTGCGGCGCCCTATGGCGCGGCGGCGATCGAGGCGATGAAGTCGCTCGGCATCTATGAAAAGCTTCAGCCGAAGATCGTGCAGGGCAACAGCATCGCGCAGGCGTTCCAGTTCATCGACAGCGGCAATGCGGAGCTCGGTTTCATCGCGGCCTCGCAGCTCGCCGGCAACGAGAGCGGCTCGCGCTGGATGGTGCCGCAGGCGCTCTACACGCCGATCCGGCAGGACGCCGTTCTTTTGAAGAAGGCCGAAACGAACGAGGCGGCGGTCGCCTTCATGGCCTTTCTGAAATCGCCGGACGGCAAGGCCATCGTCCAGAGGTTCGGCTACGCCAGCGACACCGGAAGCTAGTCGAACGTGCCGAACCTCCCCGCCGACGTCTGGATTGCGGTCCGCCTGACCATCGAGCTGGCGGCGCTCACCACGCTCATCCTGCTGATCGTGGGGACGCCGCTGGCGTGGTGGCTCGCGCGCTCGAAGGCGTGGTGGAAGGAGGGTGTCGCGACCATCGTCGCCTTGCCGATCGTGCTGCCGCCGACCGTGCTGGGTTTTTATTTGCTGGTGGCGCTCGGGCCGCAGGGGCCGGGCGGGCAGCTTGCGAGCCTGTGGGGCGGGCGGACGCTGGCCTTCACCTTCGCCGGGCTGGTGATCGGCTCGGTGCTGTATTCGATGCCCTTCGTCGTGCAGCCGATCCGCAACGCCTTCGAGGCGATGGGCGAGCGGCCCATGGAAGTCGCCGCGACCCTGCGCGCCTCGCCGATGCGCGCGTTCTGGACCGTCGCCGTTCCGCTGGCGCGTCCGGGGTTTCTCACCGGCGCCGTGCTCGGCTTCGCCCATACGGTCGGTGAATTCGGCGTCGTGCTGATGATCGGCGGCAATATTCCGGGGCAGACGAAAGTGCTGTCCGTGGCGATCTTCGATTATGTCGAGACGAGCCAATGGCGCGAGGCGAGCATTCTGGCCGGCGGCATGGTCGTCTTCGCCTTCACGGTCATTCTGGCGATGACGCTCATCGAGAAACGCGTCGGGCGGGTCGGATCATGAACGGGATCATGAGCGACGACCAGATCCACGCCGCGTTTCGCGGCTCGCTCGGACGCTTCGAACTCGATGCGCAATTCGTCGCGCCGGGGCGGGGCGTCACTGCGCTGTTCGGACCATCGGGTTGCGGCAAGACGACAGTGCTGCGCTGCCTCGCAGGCCTGCAGCGCGTGGAGCACGGCCTCTGCAAGGTCGGCGGCGAGGTCTGGCAGGACGCGCGCACGTTTCGTCCGGCGCACAAGCGTCCCGTCGGCTACGTGTTTCAGGAGGCGAGCCTGTTTGCGCATCTGTCGGTGCGCGGCAATCTCATGTATGGCGCGCCGAGCAGCGGCAAGAGCACGGTCGATCTCGATGAGGTCGTCGGCCTGCTTGGGCTCTCCCGTCTTCTCGCCCGGTCGCCCGCAAAACTGTCGGGCGGCGAACGCCAGCGCGTCGCCATCGGGCGGGCGCTGCTGGCGCAACCGCGCATCCTGCTGATGGACGAACCGCTGTCGGCGCTCGACCAGACGACGCGTGACGAGATCCTGCCGTTTCTCGACCAGCTGCACGCCAGCCTGTCGCTGCCGGTCATCTACGTCAGCCACGATCTCGCCGAGGTCGAGCGGCTGGCGGACACGCTGGTGTTGATGGAGCATGGACGCGTGGTCGCCTCGGGTCCGCTGGTCGATCTGCAAAGCGATCTGTCGCTGCCGCTCGTCGCGGCGCGCGAGGCCTCGGTCCGCCTCGACGGCGTGGTGGCGAGCCATGACGCCGCCTATGGCCTCATCCGGCTCGACGTGCCCGGCGGTTCGCTGGTCGTCCATGCGGGCGCCGCCCGCCCGGGCGACAGGCGCCGCGTGCGCATCGGCGCAAGCGATGTCAGCCTCGCCCGCGAGCGCCCGCAGGCGAGCAGCATCCTCAACATCCTGCCGGCGCGCATCGTGTCGGCCCAGCCGGCGGGGCGCGACATGAACGTGCTGCTGTCGCTCGGCGCCGAGCCGGCAGGCGCGCGGCTGGTCGCTCGGATCACCCACAGGTCGTGGGACGAACTGGGGCTCGACGCCGGCATGGATGTGTTCGCGCAGGTGAAGGGCATCAGCCTCCTGTCGTTCGGCGGTCCGTCGCGGCCTTGAAGGCGACGGCGTTCCCGACGTAGTAAGAGACAAGAAACAGACATCGAGGGAGTGGACGCATGAAGACCCTGGGGTTCATTGGCACCGGCGGCATGGGCTCCGGCATGGCGGCCAATCTGATCAAGGCCGGCTACACGCTGGTCGTCACCGATCTCAATCGCGCGCAGGCCAAGGGCCTCGAAGGGCAGGGCGCGACCTTCAAGGATTCGCCCCGCGCCGTCGCCGAAGCCTGCGACCTCGTGCTGTCGATGTTGCCGACCAATGAGGCCGTCCGAGCGGTCAGCGTCGGGCCGGGCGGGCTCGCCGAGGCGACGTCGGGCGCCCGGGTCTGGATCGATTTCAGCAGCATCGACAAGCAGACCATCGTGGCCGCCGCCGACGCGCTGTCGGGCAAGGGCTGGACGACCGTCGACGCCTCGGCCGGCGGGGTCGAGGAAGTCGCGGCGGCGGGCGAACTCGCGCTCTGGCTGTCGGGCGACAAGGCGCTGTTCGACGAGCACCAGCCGATCTTCAAGGCGATGGGCAAGTCGGTGCTGCATGTCGGCGAGCTCGGCAACGCCAAGATGGTCAAGAACGCCATGGCGATGCTGGCCGCGGTCCAGCACCTGAGCATTGTGGAAGTCGGCAGCTGGCTCAAGAAGGGCGGGCTCGACGACGCCACCTTCCGCACCGTGCTGAAGAATTCGCAGCAGGATTCCATCGCCACGCAGCGCATCATGGATGTCGTGGTGAGCGGCAAGTACAAGCCGCGCAAGTCGTGGATGCCCAAGGACATCGGCTTCGGCCTCGACATGGCGCGCGAGATGGAGACGCCCATGCCCTTCGTCAGCCTCGCCTCGCAGATGTTCGCCATCGCGCAGGCGATCGGCGAGGACGGCTATGAGGCCACGGGTCTCGCCTGCAAGGTCTATGAGGTGATCAACGGCACGAAGAAGGGCTGAGGGACGCGGGCGCGCCATCGTCGGCGCGCCCGCCTGATGTCCGATGCCGAAGGAGAGAGTGTGGTGAGCGCGGTGGGACTCGAACCCACGACCCCATGATTAAAAGTCACGTGCTCTACCAACTGAGCTACGCGCTCTCACCTTTCGCCGATGACGGCTAGTCGCTCGATGGCTGCGCCCATGGGGCGAAGCAGCGGGGCGGCCCCGCTCGAGTGAGGCTTGCGTAAACGCCCCGTGGCGCCGGGTCAAGCGATCAGGCGGCGTATTCCATGAAGACCCAAAGGCCTGCGAACAGAATGGCGGCGACGATCGTGGTCGCCACGGCCTTGATCAGCAGGCGCGGCGCGACCGGCGCTCCCGGGTCCGTGCCGGCGACGACATCCCCCGTCTCGTGCTGCGAGCGCACGCCCCAGGGCAGGATGGCGAAGAGCACGATCCACCAGATCGTGAAATAGATCGCGATCGCCATGGGCGTCGTCATGTCGGCAGGTCTCCGTGACGGCAGGGTCGCCGCGCCCGCCTTCTAGCACACGCCGCGCGGCCCGCCATGCGCGGAGCGACGCAGGGGCGGGGCGGCACAGTTCTCAGGCGGCCGGCTGGGCCTTGTCGAGCGCCTGGCTGAGGCAACGCAGCACGGCATCCTCGGAGAAAGGCTTGTCGAGCCACGGCGCGACACGCAGGACCTCGCTGCGGGCCATGCTCTTCGGGTAGCCGGAGACGACGATGAACGGGATGCCGAGCTCGAGCAAACGGCTGGCGGTCGCGGCGGACGTGCCGTCGGCGATGTTGAAATCGATCAGGGCGGCGTCGGGCCGCTCCTTCTCCAGATAGGCGAGCGCGACCCTGTTGGTGCGGAAAGGGCCGTCCACGGACCAGCCCTGGTCCTGCAGGATCATTTCAATCAAGGACGAGACGATGATCTCGTCCTCGAGCACCATCACATGACAAGTGGTCTGACAGGCTTGGGACATGCTACTCCCCAACGTGCGGCCAAGCCTCGACAGCATGACGCAAGGGCGGAACACCGCAAGCCTAAATCATTCATGTTTAATAAAAAGATACTGATTAACCGGCCTCCGGCCGAGTTCGCGCCTAGTGCAGCGACTCGGCCAGCGCCGCGACCGGCACGATCGCCAGCAGGCGGCCGAAGTCGTCCGTCACCTCGAAGCGGTCGTAGCTCAGGACCGGCGACTGCGCCGCGTCGGTGGCGGCCAGGCGAATGACATGCATCACGGCGTTCAGATCCGGCAAGTCCATGCCGTCGATGTCGGGTCGCAGGTCCGAACCCACTCGCAGATGCATGTGAAAATGCGCCATGATGACCGCCGCCTCTTTTGCCCCCGGAGCTGTCCGCCGATTCGCTCCGTGGGATGCAGAAGAGCGTGATTCTCGACGTTTCCGCAATTGGTTCATATTTAGTTACACACAGAACGCACAGGCCCGGCCCAAGCTTTTGCGCATTTTTGGAATCGGACGGTACGGAGAGGTGACAGATGGCGGAGATCGTGACGTGCAAATCCTGTGGCGAACCGTTCGAGGTGGTCGAGGTCGGCGGCGGCATGACCTCGCCCGAACCCGAGCCGATGACGTGCCCGCATTGCGGCCATCGGACCATGCGGCTCGCGCAAGGGCGCCTGCGCACGCGACCGGTCGAGTCGCCGGCGAAAGAGGATAAAAATTAGGCGCCTGCCCTCGACATAAGGGTCGCGCCGGGCGACCTTGAAGGGACGGGAGCGCTGGCGGCCTTCTTGCATGCCGGGTGCTTCCCGATCCAACAGAGCAGGGTATCAATGAAGAAAATCGTGACATCGCTCGCCGGCATGGCGTTCGCAACTTTGGGCGTGGCGTCCGCCTCGGCGCAGGCGCCGGACTTCTACAAGGGCAAGACCATCTCGCTGGTCGTCAGCTCCAGTGCGGGCGGCGGCTATGACCTGCTGGCGCGCACGGTCGCGCGGCATCTGCCCAAGCACATCCCGGGCGCGCCGACGGTCGCGGTGCGCAACATGCCGGGCGCAGGCGGCATCGTCGCCACCAATTACATCTACAATCTCGGCACCAAGGACGGCCTGACCATCGGCGGCGTGCAGAACAACACGCCCTTCGAGCCGCTACTCGGCACCAAGGAAGCCGAATACGATCCGAAGAAGTTCAACTATCTCGGCAGCCCGAGCTATGAGACCGGCCTGCTGATCGTCTGGCACACGTCGCCGGTCAACAACGTCGACGACGCGCGCAAGAAGGAGTTCACGGTCTCGTCGTCGGGCGCCAACTCCACGCCCGGCTTCTTCGCGCGCCTGCTGAACGAACTGCTCGGCATGAAGCTGAAGATCGTGCTCGGCTACCCGGGCCAGAACGAAAGCTTCATCGCGATGGAGCGCGGCGAGGTCGACGGCTATCCAAGCATCTTCTGGAGCTCGCTGGCCTCCACGCGGCCCGACTGGATCAAGAACAAGCTGGTGAAGTTCATCGTCCAGTACGGCCCCGAAAAGGAGAAGGGCGCGGGCGAGACGCCCAACGTCATGGACCTCCTGAACAAGGACGACGACAAGCTGCTGCTGAAAGCCGCCATCGCGCCGCTGGCGCTCGGCCGTCCCTACATCATGCCGCCGGGCGTGCCCGCCGATCGCGTCGCGCTGATGCAGAAGGCCATGATGGACACGTTCAAGGATCCGGAGTTCCTGGCGGAAGCCGAGAAGCTCAACCTCGGCGTCAACGTGCCGCGTTCGGCCGAAGAAGAGCGCCGTATCGTGGAAGAGGCCTACGCCACGCCGGCGGACGTGGTGACGCGGCTGCGCCGCATCGCCAATCCGGAAGGCAGCAAGTAAAAACCGAAAGGCCGGCGGAAACGCCGGCCTTTTTGATTCAGCGCCGCCGGATGTTGGGCAGGAACACCGTGAGAAGTCCGATCAACGGAAGGAAGGCGCAGATCCGGTAGACGTAGCCGATGCTGGTGAGGTCGGCGACATGGCCGAGCACCGCGGCGCCGATGCCGCCGAAGCCGAACGACAGCCCGTAGAACAGGCCCGAGACGAGGCCGACGCGGCCCGGCACCAGTTCCTGTCCCATCACGACGATCGCCGAGAACGCCGACGCCAGGATGAAGCCGATCAGGATGACGAGCACGAAGCTCATCTGCAGCGAGGCGTAGGGCAGGGCGGCGGTGAACGGGAACACGCCCAGGATCGAAATCCAGATGACGTATTTGCGGCCGATGCGATCGCCGATCGGTCCGCCCGCGAACGTGCCGACCGCGACGGCCGCGAGGAAGGCGAACAGGTACATCTGCGCGGTGTGCACGCTGACGTGGAACGTCTCGATCAGGTAGAACTGCAGGTAGCTCGTCATGCTCGACATGTAGAAATTCTTCGAGAACAGCAGCACCGTGAGGATGACGAGCGACGCGCCGATGCGCGCGCGCGACAGGCCGTTGGAATAGGGCGTGACCTTGCGCGCCGCCTGCGCCGCGCGATGGCCGCGGTACCACGACGAGATCTTCCACAGGATCGCGAGATTGAGCAGCGCGATGGCGGCGAAGAACAACAGGCTGCCCTGTCCGCCCGACACGATGATCAGCGCCGCCATCAACGGCCCGAGCGCCGTGCCGGCATTGCCGCCGACCTGAAACACCGATTGCGCAAAACCGTAGCGCCCGCCCGACGCCGCACGCGCGATGCGCGCCGCCTCAGGATGGAAGATCGCCGAACCGACGCCGATCATCGACACCGCAGCGAGAATGACTCCGTAATGCGAGGCCTGCGAAACGAGCGCGAGGCCCGCTGCCGTGAACGCCATGCTGAACAGGATCGAGCGCGGCATCGGCCGCGAGTCGGTGAGCGCGCCGACGACGGGCTGCAGCACGGACGCGGTCATCTGGAAGCAGAAGGTGATGAGTCCGATCTGCGAGAAGTCGAGCGCGTAGCTTTCCTTCAGGATCGGATAGATGGCCGGCACCAGCGCCTGCATCATGTCGTTGAGCAGATGGCACAGCGCGATGGCGAAGATGACCGAAGTGGCGGCGCGCGGCGCGGATGATGCGGCTGCGCCGGCTGTCGCCGGCTGGACGGTTTCGGTCGCGAGGGTCATCCGGCGGTCCTGTCTGTGGGGCCGCCTCTTTTACGTGACGCGCGCGACGGGATAAAGCCCGCCACGCGCAGACCAACGTTGCGTGCAGGTTATTGCTTCATCAGCGCCTTGGTGATGTCCAGCACGGACTGAGGCGTCTTCATCACGTCGCGGGTGATGTCGTCGAGCTCCTCGCCGGTCGCGCCGAAGATCGGGATATCGCGCTTCTTCGCCGACTCGAGGAAAGCCGGATCTTTCAGCATTGTCTGGAAGGCGGCGCGCACCGCGGCGAGGCGCTCGGGCGGCACGCCCGGCGTCGTCATGATCGAGCGGCCGATCTCTGAGGATGCGCCGATCGCCTTCAGCACGGACGTGCCTTCGTCGCTCAGGCCAAGCTCGCTGATGGCCGGCACATAGGGCAGGAGCGGATGCCGCTTGATCGCGATCTGGTAGAGAATCGGCGCTTCGCGCTCGGTCACCCACGCGGGCGAACGCTGCATGATGAGCGCCAACCCGATGGAGCCGATGACGTCGACCTCCTTGCGCTCGGCCGCAAGATTGATGTCCGCGCTGCCGCCGTAGCCGGAGACAATCTTGAACTTGGCGCCGCCGAACTTCTGCAAGGCTGCCGGCACGAGATAGCCGGGCGAGGCGCCGCCCGTCGCGCCGACGATGATCTCGCGCTTGCGGGCGTCATCGAAACTCTTGAACGAGGCGCCCGGCAGGCCGGTGCCGACGTCGACGTTATCAAGAAGGCGTCCGACATAGTTGAGCTTGGTGACGTCGAAGGTCGACGGGTCTTCGTTCATCGCCGCATCGAGCGCGAGCGTCTGCGACAGGCAACCGAAGTAGGTGCCGTCGCGCGGCGCCGCGCCGTAGAGATATTTCGCCGCGACGAAACTGCCGCCCCCCGGCATGTTCTGCACGATGATCGTCGGCGCGCCGGGAAGAAACCTGCTGAATTGTTCGGCGAAGAAGCGGCCATAAACGTCATATCCACCGCCGACCGCATAGCCGACGATGACGCGCAGCGTCTTGCCTTTGTAGAAGTCTTCCGCGCCGCTGGCGTGCGCAGGCGCGCTGCCCATCAGGGCCGCGAAACTGAGCGCAACGGCGGAGGTGGCGCGCGCAAGGCTGCGGCGAAGGGCGCGGGTCATGGGTAACTCCCTGTCATGAGCGGTCTGTCGCCGCCTCGGCTGCGATCAGACAAAGCGTCGGACACGAAGTCAATGAGGCGCGCGGGATGAACATCGTCAGGCTGAATGCCAGAACCGTGCCACCGGGGCCGCCAAAGCGTTCTTGCGCCGCGTCGTTCCGCGCGCCTAATCTGCGGCCATGAACGAATCCGGCGCGTCTCCCCAACAGAACCGGTCGCGGGGAGCGGCCATCGTGAGCTTCCTGCCGGCGTGGTTCGACCGCCTGTCGCCCAATGCGCGCGGCATCACGCTGGTGACGCTCGGCTCCTTGATGCTCGTCGTCATGGCGACGGTCGCCAAGTTTCTCGGCAGTCGATTGCCGGCGTTCGAACTGCTGGCCTTCCGCTCCGGCGTCGGCTTTCTGTTTCTGCTGCCGCTGTTCTGGCGCGATCCGATGGAGCCGCTGCGCACCAAGCGTCCGATGATGCATCTCACGCGCGGCATCTTCGGATCAATCGGCAATTTCGCGTTCTTCTGGACCATCACCCACATGCTGCTCGCCGATTCCACGGCGCTGCAATTCTCGCGGCCGTTGTGGACGATTCCGCTGGCGATCCTGATCCTGAAGGAAAAGGTCGGGCTGAACCGCATCCTGATTTCGCTCGTGGGTTTCGCGGGCGTGTGGATGTATGCGCGCCCGTTCTCGGACGGCTTCGACCCCAACGCCATCGTGGGCGCCATCGGCGGCCTGGCGGCGGCGCTGGTCATCATCTCGATCAAGCGGCTCGCGACATCCGAGCCGACGCGCGTGATCATGTTCTATTACGCGTTCTGGAATTTCGTCTTCGTGCTCGGCCCGGCCTGGTGGGTGTGGGTGACGCCGAACGCGCATGAATGGCCGCTACTGATCCTGATCGGTTTCTTGGGGATCGCCGGGCAGGGGCTCATCACGCGCGGCGTCCAATACGGCGACGCCACCGCGCTCGCCCCTCTCGACTACTCTCGCATCCTCTACGCCGCGCTGCTCGGCTACCTGATCTTCGGCGAGACGCCGGGCCTCTGGAGCTGGATCGGCATGGCGCTGATCGTCGCGAGTTCGATTTATCTCGTGGTGTCGGAGAAGCGGAAGAAGGTTGCTTAGAGCGGGCCTTTTGCCTCGTCATTGCGAGGCGTCGCCTTTGGCTCCTCGCAATGACGATTGCCGTCATTGCGAGCGCAGCGAAGCAATCCAGGGGCCGCGCGTGAGGCTCCCGTTTCACCTCATGTCACAGACTCGGGACTGGATTGCTTCGCTCTGCTCGCAATGACGGCTGAACCGTTGAGGCTCGCGACCAGAGGCGCTACAACGGCTGAAACGTCAGGGCGCGACCACAATCGCCCGGCGGACCCGGGAGGACACCTCATGTTGCGCGCCATCGTCGCCGCTCTTTGCATTGCATCCGCTAGCCCCGCACTTGCGCAGGACGCCGGGACCATCACGGGCGCGGTCAACATTTACGCCGCCGGGACGGCGGGCGGGGGCGTCGACCTGTTCGGGCGGCTGCTCGGGCGCCACAT
>JAQGKM010000089.1 GCA_028290125.1 Hyphomicrobiales bacterium
CAGCGAGCCGATCCCCGGCTTGCCGAACAGAAAGCCCTGGTAGAGATCGATGCCCATCGGCGCCAGCGCATCGAGTTCGGCGCGTGTTTCGACGCCTTCGGCCAGAACCATGACGCCGAGTTCCCGGGCGATTCCCACGATGCCCTGGATGATCGCGCGGCGCGGCGCGCTCGCGTCAAGACCGCGCAGCAGCTCCATGTCGATCTTGATCAGGTCCGGCTGGATGCGCGCCAGCAGTCCAAGCCCCGCATAGCCCGCGCCGAAATCATCCAGCGCCGTCATGAAGCCGAACTCCTTGTAGGCGTCGATGATCTTCGTGACATGGGCGGTGTCGCGCATCGGTTCGTTCTCGGTGAACTCGAAGATGATGCGCGACAGGTCGAAGCCGGTTCGACGCGCCGCCGTCATGGTCGCCTTGATGCACGCAGCCGGCTCGTAGACGGCGTTCGGCATGAAGTTGATCGAGAGGCGGAGATCGGCATTGTAGAAACGTTCGCTCGCCGCCTCGATGGCCTTCACCCGGCACGCCTGATCGAACTTGTAGCGGTTGCGCTCCGTCACCTGATTGAGGACCGCGAAGGCCGGCTCACCGTGCGCGCCCCTGACCAACGCCTCGTACGCCCAGACACGCGCTTCACGAAGATGCACGATGGGCTGGAAGGCGATCTGGAATTCGAAGCCGAGCGGTTCTCCGTCCCGGCAGGCCACACACGCCGTCATACTTGCCCCCAACATGCCAATGCTGGCGACATGCTTGCGTGAGCGGAGCTAACATCTTGTGAAAACAAACATTTCGTCGATTTCAGACCCCCGTCCTGTCGCAACGAAAATCTTAACAATGCGGAAACGAGTCTGCGTTCGCCGATATTCGTGACGCGTCCAACACCGTCGACGGCAACCCTCGGCTGGCGCCTGTGTTGTCAGGCTCAAGGATGCTCACCGGAGACGCGCATGTCTGGCGCCACGAGTTCGAAAAAGGTCATCTACGCCGCGCTCTTCGGCAATCTGGCGATCGCCGCGACCAAGTTCGCCGCCGCGTTCTGGACGGGCTCGAGCGCCATGCTGAGCGAATCCATTCATTCGCTCGTCGATACGTCCAATCAGGCCGTGCTGCTCCTTGGCCTGCGTCGCGCCGCGCGGCCGGCAGATGCGCGCCACCCGTTTGGCTACGGCATGGAAATCTACTTCTGGTCGTTCGTCGTCGCGCTCTTCATTTTTGCGCTCGGCGGCGCGCTGTCGGTCTACGAAGGCCTGAACCGCGTCTCCAATCCGGAAGAGATCGAAAACCCGCTGGTCGCCTTCGTGGTGCTGATCGCCTGCATGGTGTTCGAGGCCCTGTCGTTCCGCGTCGCATGGCGCGAAATGCGCCTGCGCTATCCCGATCTCGGCCCCTGGGCGGCGATCAAGTCCAGCAAGGACCCCAGCGTTTTCGCCGTGCTGCTCGAGGATGCGGCGGCGCTGGGCGGGCTCGTGCTGGCGCTTGCGGGACTTGGGCTCGCGCAATGGACGCAGGACATGCGTTTCGATGGCGTCGCGTCGATCGCCATCGGCGTGCTGCTCATCTTCACCGCCATTTTCCTGTCGCGCGAGGTGCTGAGCCTGATGACAGGAGAGAGCGCCTCGAACGAGGTGCTGGCGATCGTCGAACGCGTGCTGAAGAGCGATGCGCGCGTGACCAGCGCGCCGGAGATTCTCAGTCTGCATCTCGGGCCCGACAACATCCTGCTCGCCATCTCGATCGACTTCGACGACGCGCTCGGCAGCCCGGCGGTCGAAGCCGCGGCGCTCGATCTCACTGCGGCCCTGAAGCTTTCGCACCCCGCGATCACGCGCGTGTATCTGCGGCCGGTGACGTCGGCGCTCGCAAGCGACGCATAGAATCCCCCTCCCCCTTGCAGGGAGGGCGATTTACACCGTCTGCTTCGCCAGCCCGATGACGTGCTCGCGCATCAGCACTTCGGCGCGCCAGCCCTCGCCGGTTGCGATCAGCTGGTAGAGGCGGTGGTGGTCGTCGTGGCGGCGGCGCACGTCGTCGTGTTTGAAGGACACGATGTGCCGGTGCGTCGAGCCCGGCATGTTGAGCGTCAGCCGCACGGCCTCCATCAGCATGCGGCTTTGCGCAGCCGCCAGAATGGCGTCGTGGAACATGACGTTCATGGCGCGATAGGCGACGAGATCGTCCTCGTTCAGCGTCTCATGACGCAGGATGTCGTCGCCATCGCGCAAGGCTTGCTCCATCGCCGCGCGCTGCTCGTCGGCGAGCCCGCGCTCGGCTGCAAGACGGCAGGCCAATCCCTCGAGCGCGGCGCGTATCTGGTAGGCGTCGAGCACCGCCTGCAGCGGAAACTCGCGGACCGTAAATCCGCGATTGTGCGCGTAATCGACGAGCCCTTCCGCCGCGAGCGCATGCAGCGCCGCGCGCGTCGGCGTGCGCGAGACGCCCAGCGCGCGCGACAGGTGCACTTCGTTGATGCGTGCGCCTGGCGCAAAGTGGCCGGTCAGGATCGACTCGCGCACCCGATCGGCGGCGGAGATGGACCGCGGCGCCGTGCGTTCGACCTCGTCGCCGCGCTCGATGTCCAGCGGCTCCGCTCGCCTTGGCTCGGGCAGGTCCTGTTCCGGGTTCTGCGCGCTCATGCCTGCTCCTCGTGGACCATTGATTGAATACATCAGCGCGGTTGAAACCGGCAAGTGTATGCATGTGCAAATAAATGCGTCAGCCCGAGCCCGCGATTTCCGCAGTTTGCATGCCAATTCCAATCCACATCTGCCCCAGTCCACATTATCTTCAGCCAAACTGTATTCAGTTCGATTGACAGGGCCATAATCCCGGGCGACGCTCCGGGTCTGGCGAACAGGACCGGGGCGGACGATATGGCGTTGCTCGACGACGACAATGCGATCGAGGCGATCACCGCGAACAGGCAGGCGCATTACGAACCGATGGGCTGGCACCATTGGCCCGAGCATCCGTGGCTCTCCTACCAGTTCCGCCGGGGCCTTGGCGAAACCCAGGAGGGCGGCGGCGCCGTCTCGGAGGTTTTTCTGGCCGCCTCGCGCATGATCCCGGGCGATCTCGAAAGCTGGCATGCCGAGTGGAAACGCATCGGCGATTTCAACTGGACGCGCGGCCATGAGGAAGAAGCCAGGGGCCACATCCGCACCGCGATGAACTGCTTCCTGCGCGCGGCCGATTACTACCGCCAGGCGGAATTTCATCTCGAGCCCGACGATCCGCGCCGCCTGCCGACCTTCGAGCGGATGGAAGCGTGCAGTCACAAGTTTCTCGGCTATCTGAACCCGCCCGGCGAGGTCGTCGAGGTTCCTTACGAGAACGGCGTCTCGCTGTGCGGTTATTTCGTGCGCGCGCCCTTCCCGGGCGACAGGTTGCCGGTGCTGATCTGCATGGGCGGCCTCGATTCCATCAAGGATGAAATGTGGTTCATGCAGGCGCATGGCTGCCTGCAGCGCGGCATATCCGTGCTGATGGTCGACATGCCCGGACAGGGCGGCACCTTGCGCCGCCACGGCGTCGTCAACCGCGTCGACACCGAAGTGCCGGTCGGCAAATGCATCGACTGGCTCGTGGCGCGCGACGATGTCGACGCCTCGCGCATCGGCGTCTGCGGTTCGTCGCTCGGCGGTTATTATGCGGCGCGCGCGGGCTGCTACGAGCATCGCCTCGCCGCCTGCATCTCGCATGGCGCCATCTGGTCGATCACCGACATCTGGGGCGGCAAGGGCGAGGACTTCGGTCTCGCCATGCACATCAAATGGGTGTTCGGCACGCCGACGATGAAAGCCGCGATGGAGAAGGCCGAACCGTTCACGCTGGACGGCCATCTCGACCACATGCGCTGCCCCTATCTCGTGCTGCATGGCGCGCATGACGTGCTCACCGTCTCGGCCTCGCGCAAGACCTATGACTACGCGATCGCCAAGGGCGTGAACGCCACGCTGCGGCTTACGGACGAAAACGAGACCGGCGCCGAGCACTGCCAGCATGACAATCCGACCATCGGACAGGAGATTCTCGCCGACTGGCTGGCGGACGTTTTCAAGATCGACCAGCGGGCTCTGTTGAAGACCAGCTGGAACGCACTGGTCTGAGGAGCGCGCCATGAACCTCGGCCTCGACGTCATACGCCCCGCCATCGTGGCCATCGATTGCCATCGCGGCCATCTCGATCCCGCCGTCGCCACCATGCCGGCCGCGCCCGACACGGCGGCGCGGCTGGTGGCCGCCAACAAGGCTTTCTTCGACGCCGCGCGACCGCTTGGCGTGCCGGTGATCCATCTCGTCACCACCTATCGCGATGTGGAAGAAATCCGCGCCAATCCGTTCTGGCGGACGCGTGCGGAAGACCCGAACGCCACGCGCAAGAACGTGCTGCGCCACAATCTCGCCGGTTCGCCGGGCTGCACCATCATGCCGGGCCTGCATCAGCCCGGCGACATGATCGTCGACACCAAGAAGCGCTCCGATTGTTTTGAGGGCACCGACCTCGACATCACGCTGCGGACGCATGGCGTCAACACGCTGCTGATCACCGGCATCAACACCAATTCCTGCGTGCTCGCCACCGCCTGCGCCGCCAATGTGCGCGACTATGCGGTCATCGTGATCGAGGATTGCGTCGACACGATGGACACGCCCGAACACCACGCCGCCGCGCTGCTCTGCCTGCGCACCGCCTTCGGCCACGTCCTTTCATCGAGCAAGGCGCTGGCGCTCGTCTCCAACATCAAATCCTGATCGGGAGCCCCCATGTCCGAACCCATGATCCCTCCGCAGCGCCAGGACTTTTCGGCCATCGTCGATCGCGAGCCGCTGAAGCTGCCGAACGACGGCCGCATCATCGTCTGGTCGATCGTCAATTATGAATTGTGGGACGTGCATCGCCCGATGGCGCGTCAGGTCATCCCGGCGCCGACCGGACAGGTGCTGCTGCCCGACGTGCCGAACTGGTCGTGGCACGAGTACGGCATGCGCGTCGGTTGCTGGCGCTTTTTCGAGATGTTCAAGAAGCTGAACATCCGCCCGACCCTGTCGATCAACGCGCGCGTCTGCCTCGACTATCCGCGCGTCGCCGGACAGGCGCGCGACGACGGCTGGGAATTCATGGGCCACGCCTTCGAGCAGATGCCGATCCACAAGATCGAGGATCAGGCCGGCATGATCGCAAAGTCCATGGACACGATCGAGAAGTTCACCGGCGAGCGCCCCGTCGGCTGGCTCGGACCGGGCCTGACGCAGACCTTCGAAACGCCCGACCTGCTGACGGCGGCGGGCGTGAAATACATCGGCGACTGGGTCTATGACGACGAACCGACCGTCATCCGGACCACCAACGGCCCGCTCGTCACCCTGCCCTACACGGTCGAGCTCAACGACATCCCGATGATGGCCGTCGCGCATCATGAGTCAGAATATTTCCGCACGCGCTGCTGCGATTATTTCGACCGCCTCTACCAGGAAGGCGAGACGCGCCCGCGCGTCATGGCGATCGCCATCCATCCCTACATTTCGGGGCAGCCGCATCGCATCAAATATCTCGAGCAGGTCTATGCGCACATCAACAGCCATCCGGGCGTCGTGCACATGAACGGCA
>JAQGKM010000100.1 GCA_028290125.1 Hyphomicrobiales bacterium
CACGATCAGCAGGATGAGCGTGGTGAGCGCCGCCAGCTCGATGGTCAGGCGAACCGCGATCCAGACGTCGGCGGGGAGGTTCGGCACGTTCGACTAGCTTCCGGTGTCGCTGGCGTAGCCGAACCTCTGGACGATGGCCTTGACGTCCGGCGATTTCAGAAAGGCCATGAAGGCGACCGCAGCCTCGCTGGTTTCGGCCCTCTTCAGAAGAACGGCGTCCTGCCGGATCGGCGTGTAGAGCGCCTGCGGCACCATCCAGCGCGAGCCGCTCTCGTTGCCGGCGAGCTGCGAGGCCGCGATGAAGCCGAGCTCCGCATTGCCGCTGTCGATGAACTGGAACGCCTGCGCGATGCTGTTGCCCTGCACGATCTTCGGCTGAATTTTCTCGTAGATCCCGACCGACTTCATCGCCTCGATCGCCGCCGCGCCATAGGGCGCCGCGGTCGGGTTGGCGATCGAGATCTTGTTATAGGTCGCGGCTTTCAGCGTGTCCTCGCCCTTCACGTATGCGGGCGTCCTGCTCCACAGCACGAGCTTGCCGATTGCGTAGGTGAAGCGGCTCGACGCGACGCCGCTGCCATCTTCTACCAGCTTCTTCGGGCGCGCGTCGTCAGCCGACAGGAGAATCTGGAACGGCGCCTCCTGCGTGATCTGCGTGTAGAGCTGGCCCGACGACCCGAAGCTCAGAACGGCTTCATGGCCGGTTTTCTGCCGGAATGCGGCGGCGATTTCCTTGGCCGCATCGGTGAAGTTCGCCGCCACCGCGACATGGGTCTGTCCGGCGACGGCCGGCGCTGCGGCGAGCCCCAACGCGACGACGCCGACAGCTAACGAGAAACCCTTGAGACGCAGCATCCAACGGGTCCTTTCGATCAGTCTATGGCGAGAATGACGTGGGAGGCGTCGAAGATCGCGCAGGCTTTCAGGCCCGGCGCGAGGCCGAGATCGCGGGCGCTTCCGGCCGTGATGGTCGCCGTGAGTGTCTTGCCGCCGCCGATGTCGAGCGTGACTTCGGCGTTGACCGCGGTCGTCTCGCAGCGGCTGACGACTCCCGGCAGGCAATTGCGGGCGGAGACGGCGGGCGGATTTTCGCCGGGCGAAATCATGACGAAGGACGCCTTGATGAGCACGATGGCGCCGCGCCCGACCACGAGTCCGAGATCGCGCAGGCTGCCCGCCGTCACGAGCGCATGGATGGTCGTCTCGGCCGACACCGCGATGGCGATTTCCGCCGTGAGGTCATCCGAGACGATGTCGACGACGGTCCCCCGCAGGGCGTTGCGCGCGCTCGTCTTCATCAGCAATCCCGAAATGAGGTTGAGTGGCGTCACCCCGGTGCCCGCGAGGTCCGGCTCCAGCGCCCGCAGGACGCGCGCCATTTCGGCTTCCATGCGGTGGTAGGCCTCGATGACCCGCAGGCCGGTGTCCGTCAGAGCGGCGCCGCCGCCAGCCTTGCCGCCCGCACGTTTGAGCAGCAGCGGCTGGCCGAAGAGATTGGCCATCGCGTCGAGCCCGTCCCAGGCGGCCTTGTAGGTGAGGCCGACCGCCTTGGCTCCCGCCGTGATGCTGCCCTCGCGCGCCACCGCCTCGAGCAGCCGGATCCGGTCACGCCCGACATTGGGCGTGTCCGCACTGGTGAGAGTGACGAGGGCTTCGATGGTCACGGTTGGGCTCGCGGACGTCGTATAATCAATCTATATAACGACGGTCCGGCCTGTCGGGGAAGCAAAATTTTGACGGCTGTCCTCAGACGGCTCTTGCCACGGCCGGGAAAATCCAGCGGCCAATCCGCTCGCCAAGCCGACGCGCGAAGGAGGCGGCGGCGAAGAACCACGCCACCAGCGTGAAAAGCCATCCCGCGAGCGTCAGGCTCAGGGAGCCGGCCAGCAGGACGCCGCGTCCGAGCACCTTCAGCACCGCGCGCGTCTTCGAGCCCTTCGCGGCCGCAAGGCGCGCGCCGGCGCGCACCTCCGCGCTGCTCGCCGCGAGCGAGAGAACGTCCTGCGCGCCGCGCGCGCCGGCGCGCGTGTAGATCGTCGAGACATCGGCGCCGACCTGACGCAGCTCCGTCATGGCGGCGGGACGCAACAGTCGCGCGCTGGAATTCCGGGCCGCCGTAAATTCGAGACGACCGACCGATGCGAGGCTCGCTTTCAGCGCATCGCGATCGAGCGCTTCGCCCGCCACAAGCGCGAGCCGGCGCGCGAGCGGCTGCGACAACCGCCCCGTTTTCTGCAGCGCCTTGGTGAGAGACAGGCCGCTGCGCGCCGGCATGGCCGCGCCAAGCGTGCTCCACGTCGCGGCCGTGATCGCGAGTCCGGCCGCGGCGAGGCCGAGCACAAGGGTGTCGGTCTCCTGCCCCTGCATCCACTTGCCGCCCTCGCGCGCGAGATCGCGCAGGTCGCCGTAGCCGGACAGGTCGGCGGCTATGGCGCCCGACATCGCCATTCCGGAGCGCGTTTCGTTCTGGGTGAAGCCGTCGCGGAAATCACGCGCCGCACGGCCCCAGGTGTCGGCGCGCATCTTCTCCAGCCGCTCGGTCTGCTCGCCGGACAGGACGAGCCCGCGCTCCTGCGCGAGCGCCACGAAACTCTCGGCAAGTTCGAGGTCGCCGGCTTGCAGGGCCGCATCGATCTCGCGCGCAGCAAGCTCGGGCGTGAGGCTGCGCTCGAGTCCGAGATCCGCCCGCGCAACAGGATCTTCAATCGCCCGCGCCTGCAGGTAAGCCGTGTGCAATGACCCCACGAGCGCGGCGGCGCAGACAGCGACCGTGACGAAGTGGAGTGTGACCGGCAAGCGCATGCTGTCGATATGGGTTGCCGGTTTGGCGAAGGTAAGGCTGCGGCCGGAAAAGATCAGGCCGCAGCCTCGCGGGTCAGCGGATCACTCCGCCGCCATTCTCACCGCCTCGTGCTCCGCAAAGGCGCGCACCCACATGGCGCAGGCGCCGGAGCGCACGACGTCGTCGACCGTGAATTCGACGATCGGCACGGGCAGTTCCTGCGAGCGCACCATGTCGATGGCGGTGCGCAAGCCCGAGCTGCGATCGAGATCGCATTGCGCGACATCGCCATTCACGACGGTGACGCAATTCTCGCCGATGCGCGTCAGGAACATCTTCATTTCCTGCGGCGTCGCGTTCTGCGCTTCGTCGAGGAGCACGAAAGAATCCTTCCACGAGCGGCCGCGCATGACTTCGAACGGCGCGACTTCGATGTCGCCGTTCTTCACCGCGAGATCGAAGACGGCGGCGCCGAGGCGCTCGCGCATGGCGTCCGTCACCGGCACGGCCCAGGGCGCGAACTTCTGTTCGAGCGTGCCGGGGAAGAAGCCGAGAGAGCGGCCGCACGGCACGTTGGGGCGCGTCAGGATGATGCGCGTGACGACGCCGGAGCGGAACAGATCGGCGGCGTAGGTCGCCGCGAGATAGGTCTTGCCGGTGCCTGCCGGCCCGAGCACGAAGACCTGCTCGGCGGTGCGCAGATGGTTGAGGTATTCCGCCTGCTTCGCATTCATCGCCGCAATCGGCGGCGGGATGCGCTCACTTCGAAACTTCTGTTTCCTGTTCAGCTGGATGACCGTTGCGTCCTCGATGTCCCGATGACGCCGCTTGCTCTTCAACATGCTTTTGGCCATGCAAGAAGACCCCATGCTTCGCGAGCCGGTCGGACCATCCGCCAGCTCCTGCGATTCGACAAACTGGGAAAGCTCGCTGCGTGGCGCTCGTCGGTGAGAAGTCCTGGGTCAACCGATCCGTCATGAGGCCCGCAAGGCAGACGCGAGAGATGTCATCATGAGGCGTGATTCTCGTGACGATTTCAATACGCAGCGTGCGGTGCAGCGCGCAGAAAGACTTGCTGTTGCTGCAGAACGACGATGAGCCCGCTGCTCGCCTCAAGAGCAGGCGCCCGGAGATCGCTTTGCGTGCATTTGCATCGATCCGAAGCGTCACATAGGCTTCAGGCCTGACACGCTGGCGAAAAGCCGGCGGCTTACGGGAGGAACTTCGATGCGGCTTGCCCTGCTCACGCGCGCTGTTGCGCCATTCGACAAACCCGCGCGCCTGTGCGCCGGCGCCCTTGGCCTCGCCGCCTTGATGGCAAGCGTCGCGCCCGCAGCCGCGCAGGCGCCCGCCAGGCCGCCGCTGTCGATCGCCGATCAGGGCTATCTCTACGTCGGCGGCCAGTATCAGACGACGAAGGACGGGCAGATCCGCACCGGACAGATGTTCGTGCAATACCAGATTCCGGCCGAGAAGAAGCACCCCTACCCGATCGTCATGATCCATGGCGGCGGTCAGACCGGCACGAACTTCCTGCAAACGCCGGACGGTCGCGAAGGCTGGGCGACATGGTTCCTGCGCCAGGGCTACAGCGTCTACGTCATCGACCAGTCGGCACGTGGCCGCTCGGGCTATTTCACCGACGTCTATGGCGCGACGCGACGTCCCTCGACAAAGGCCATGTCGGACCGCTTCACGAGTCCCAAGGACTCCAACCTCTATCCGCAGGCGAAATTCCACACGCAATGGCCGGGCACGGGCCGCGCCGGCGATCCGGTGTTCGACGAGTTCTTCGCCTCCCAGGTGGAGGACATCGCGGACGTCTCGGCGATCGAACGGTTGAACCGCGAGGCCGGCGCGGCGCTGCTCGACCGCATTGGCCCGTCAATCCTGCTCGCGCATTCGCAAGGCGGTCCGCTTGGCTGGACTATCGCCAACGACCGCCCCGACAAGGTGCGCGGCCTCATCGCCATCGAGCCGAACGGGCCGACGTTTTACGACAACCAGGTGATCGGCGCGCCCGACTGGTTCAAGGACGGCGCCATCGCCCGCGCGCATGGCATCACGCGCACAGAACTGACGTTCGATCCGCCGCTGAAATCGCCCGACGATCTGAAGCCCCTGCGCGAAGAGAAGGCCGACAGGCCCGACCTCGTGCGCTGCTGGCAGCAGGCGGAGCCCGCGCGCAAGCTGACGAAGCTCGCCGGCATTCCGACGCTCATCCTGACGAGCGAAGCCTCGTACCACGCGCCCTACGACCATTGCACCGCGAAGTTCCTGACGCAGGCGGGCGTGAAGAACGACTTCGTGCGCCTGCCCGACATCGGCATTCACGGCAACGGCCACATGATGATGCTCGAGAAGAACAACCTCGACGTCGCCGCCGTGCTGGACGACTGGATCGGCAAGCACGTCAAGTAGTCAGGCCGGGTCCGGACTGAGGGCGGCGTAAAGCCGCTCGATCACGGCCTGCTTGCGCCGCGACAGCGCCTGCCGGTGCGTGTAGCCGGCAGCGCGCACATGACGCGCGGGAAACAGCGGCAGGATCTGCAGATCCACGCCGTCCCGCGCGAGGTCCACCGCGGAGGCCGGCACGATGGCGACGCCCTGCGTGGCGCGCACGACGCTTTTCATCGTGTCGACATTGTCGACCGCCGCCAGAAAGCGCGGGCGCAAGGCCAGCGACGCAAACATGTCGGCGACCGCCTCGCCATAGCCGACCGACATTTCGCTCATGATGAAGGTCAGGCTGCCGGCGCGTGCAAGATCGAAGCGGTTCTTCACCACCGGCAGCTTCAGCGCCTTGGTGGCCAGCGCCACCATCTCGATCTCTTCCATGCGCGTGACAGCAAGCCCCGAGGGCACGCGATCGGGCGGCACTTCGATCATGATGCCGAGGTCGAGCCGTTCCGCCTGCAGCTGATCGAAGATCACGCGCGTCGGCGCGGTGGTCACCTCGACATGCAGATCCGCCGGCAAGACACCCGCCGCGAACATGCGCGGCAGAAACAACGGCGCCAGTCCCGAGCCGATGCCGAGGCGAAAAGAATCCCGGCCGAGCCCCTTGAGACGCCGCGCCATGTCTTCGAGCCCGAGCACGTCGCTCGCCACGCGCTCGGCTTCGCCGAGAAACGTGCGCCCAAGCTCGGTCGTCTCGACGCCGCGACCGGTGCGGCGAAACAGCTCGAAGCCGATCTGCGCCTCGAGCGACTTCACCTGCTCGGAAATCGCCGATTGCGAAATGTTCAGCCGCTGCGAGGCGCGCGTGAAGCTGCGCTCGCGGGCGACCGTCAGGGCATAGCGGATCTGGCGAATTTCCATCGGCGGCCTGCTATCGGAAATCCCGATACTAGCATCGTGGCTTCCCGTTGGACACCGGGCGCCGCAGAGGCGAGTCTTGCGCCGGATAAACCATTCCTGCGAGGGCTCGTGACAGATCTGCGGATAGGCATCGACACTGGCGGCACTTTCACGGACATCGTCTGCGTCGATTCAGCGACCGGCAAGATGACGGTCACCAAAGTGCCGAGCACGCCGGCCAATCCAGCCATCGGCCTCGTCGACGGCGTGCGCGAGATTCTAGCCACCACCGGCCACCACGCCGACGACCTGCGCGGCATCGCGCATGGCACGACCGTCGCCAC
>JAQGKM010000250.1 GCA_028290125.1 Hyphomicrobiales bacterium
CGAACGACGCACCCTGCGCGTCGACGCCGCACGCATTGACGCACTGGCCCATGCGATCGACGAGATGATCGTCGCGAAGAATGCGCTGTCAGCGCTTGCAGCCGAAAGCGCCCAGCACAGCGGCGAGGAACTCGGGCGGCGTCTTCGCGATCAGCAGGCGACCATCGGCCGCCTCACCGCACGCATGCACGCAGCCCTGACATCCATGCGGCTCGTGCCGATCAGCCCGACGCTCCGCCGCCTGCCGCGCATCGCGCGCGAGCTTGGCGCAAAGCTTGGCAAGTCGGTCGACGTCGTTCTGGAGTGCGAGGAGATCGAAGCCGACAAGGCAATGATCGACGGGCTGTCCGAACCCTTGCTGCATCTCGTCCGGAACGCCATGGACCATGGCGTCGACAACATCGACGAGCGACGCAGCGCCGGAAAGCCCGCGCGCGCGCGCATCGCGATCAGCGCGCGCCGCAGTGGTGAACAGATCCTGATCCGCATCGAGGACGACGGACGCGGCATCGACGCGAACCGCATCCGCGACGTTGCGCGTCAGCGTGCGCTGCTGCCCGACGCAGCCATCGATGCGCTCGACGACCGTGCGGCGCTCGACCTGATCTTCCTGCCGGGCTTTTCGACGGCGTCCAAAGTCTCGGACGTTTCGGGCCGTGGCGTGGGCATGGATGCGGTCCGCACAGCCGTCGCCAGACTGGGCGGCCGCGTTGATCTCGCCAGCACGCCAGGCGTCGGCACGAGCGTGACCTTGGCCCTGCCGCTCAGCCTGATGATGACTCAGGTCGCTGTCGTTGCCTGCGGTGGCGACGTCTACGGCGTTCCCATCGACGATATTGTCGAGCTTGCGCTCATCCAGGCGCGCGATGTCTCTGACGTTCGCAACGGCAAAGCCTTCTTCCTGCGCGAACGCCCCGTGCCGCTCGTCTCGCTCGAGAGTCTGTTGGGACAAGCCGAACGTGACACGGAAGCGAACTTGCGTGTTCTCGTCATCCGCTCCGGCGACGACTGGGTCGGCGTATCGGTTGAGATGTTCGTCGAACGCATGGACGCCGTCATCAGCCCGGTCGGCGGATTGCTCAGCGGCATGCGCGGGGTCGCGGGAACGACTCTCATGGGCAATGGCGCCGTCCTGCTCGTCCTCGATGTGCCGGAGTTGCTGTCATGAGCGTCGAGCTCGACGGGGATTTCATTTTTCTGAAAGGCGCCTGCACGGCTGACGACGCAGAAATGCTTGCCAGCTTGCTGGTGCAGCAAAGGTCACGCTGCATCGACCTCGAAAAATGTATCTCGCTGCATGGTGCGGTGCTGCAAGTTCTGATCGCATTCCGACCAAGTGTTGGTAAGACGCCGAAAGATCCCCGGCTGAGTGACTTGATTTCACACGCTATTGCCGCGGAATGATGGATGACGCAAAAAGATCGTTCGCCTATAGATATTTGTACGGAATTGGAGTTGGGGCATGAGCCTGAGGGTTCTCATCGTGGATGACAGCAAGTTGGCGCGCATCGTGCTGACGCGGACGATCGGCGCGTTGCAGCCCGATTGGTCGTGCGTTGAGGCCGCCAATGGCGATGAGGCGCTTGCGACGATCGGGCAACACCACGCGGATGTCGTCATTCTCGACTTCAACATGCCCGGAAAAAACGGGCTCGAGGTCGCCGAAGAATTGCGCTCGCGCTTTCCCGACATGCCGATCGCCATTGCGACCGCCAACATCCAGGACGAGATCATCTCGCGCGCCCGCGCTGCGCAGGCGCACTTCATCGCCAAGCCGGTGAACGAGGACGGTCTTCGCGGCTTTCTCGTCGCCGCGCGCAAGCAGCTGCTGCCGGAGAGCCAATGACCGAAATCCGGCCCATGCTCACCGAACTCGAACGCGATACCTTGACCGAGCTGGTGAACATCGGCGTGAGCCGCGCAGCGTCGAGCTTGCGCAAGATGGTGGGCGAACAGGTCCTGCTCTCGGTGCCTTCCATCGAGGTCGTGAGCCGCACGGTCGCCGCCGCACTGATTCAGGAGCGTGAGAGCGACCGCCTCGTCGCCGTGCAGCAGGATTTTTCGGGCGCCTTCTCGGGTCGCGCGATGCTCATCTTCCCGGCGTCCAACAGCCTGTCGCTCGTGCGCGCCGTCACGGGCGATCGCCTTTCGGCCGAAGACGTCATCGAGATGCAGGATGAAGCTCTGGCGGAAACCGGCAATGTCGTGCTGAACGGCTGCCTCGCCACGATGGCGAACATGCTGCAACGTCCGCTCGCCATGTCGATCCCCGAAGTGCTGCACGCCGGCGGGCAGGATCTGTTCAACGCCGACGGGCAGGACGAGGGCGTCGTGCTCTTCCTTTACATCAACTTCGCCATCAGCGACCGCAACATCCGCGGCTACATCGCGATGCTGATGGACCTGCCTTCCGTCGAAGCGCTGAAGGTCCTCATCAACGAATTCATCCAGCGTGTCGTTGGCTCCGAAGGCGCGCAAAGCCTGGAGGCTTGATCGGGATGATCGTCTCCGCGCTCACCGGAAAGGCCGACGCCACAGCCGCCGATCGCGACTTGAAGCGCGTCGCCGGCCCGCTTCTCGACGCGCTCGTGAAGTCAGGCATGCCGGTCGCCATCGCGGATGCGGACCATCGCAACGCGCCGCTCTTCTACGCCAACGCCGCCTTTCTCGAACTGATGGACGCGACAGCGACGGAAGTCGCGGCCGGCGATTACACGCTGGCGACGCTGACCGGCAAGGATGCCGGCCCTCTGGAACTTCTGGCGCCGGGATCCGGCACCCGCAGCCTGCAAGCCTTCATGCGCCGCAAGGATGGCTCCGACTTCTGGGTCAACCTGACGCTGACGCCGATCGCCGACAAGGAAGGCGCCTGCTCGTTCATCCTGATCACCGCCGTCGACGCGGTCACGTCACGCGATGCGCGTGAACTCGACAAGAGCATCGAAGCCAAGCGGCGCGAACTGGAGCGGCTGAGCGAGCAGGCGAAAGTCGGCTGGCGTGTCGCAGGCGCCAGCGGCGCGTGGGAATGGGACATTGCGACGGGCGTGTTCTGCGCCGACGCCCGCTTTGCGGCGCTCACCGGCATCCAGCCGGAAGACGCCGCACGCGGCGTACCCGGTACCTTGTTCTTCAAGAGCATCCATCCGGACGATCGTCTGCGCATTCAGATCGCCGTGGCGGCTGCATTGCAGGGCGCCGAAGTCTTCGCGCGGCGCTATCGCATCGTCTCGCCCGACAGCTCGGTTTACTGGGTCTCGGCGACCGGACGCTCCTATCTCGACGCCGCCGAAACGCCTGTGCGCTTTGCCGGCGTGCTGACCGACATCACGGAACAAAAGCGCGTCGAAGACCAGTTGCAGCTCGCGCAATCGGCCGGCGGTATCGGCACGTTCCTGTACGAGAGCGGCTTTGGCACTGCGGAAGTGTCGCACGAGTTCTGCCGCCTGCTCGGCTTCCACAAGGCGGATTCGCTGCCGGTGAAGACGATCAATTCGGTCGTTCACTCCGACGGCCCGCCGATCATCGGCAAGCGCGCGAGCGAACAGGGCGAATTGCCCTACACCGAAATCCGCGTGCGTCGCGCAGACGACGGCGTCGAGCGCTGGATCGCCTTGCGCGGCCAGGTTCGCCCGGAAGGCGGCGGGCATCGCTTCATGGGCGCGATCTACGACATCACCGAGTCCAAGCGCGTGCAGAACAGCCTGCGCGATCTGAACCAGACGCTCGAGGATCGCGTGCGCGCCAGAACGCGCGAGCGCGACCGTCTGTGGAGTCTCTCGCGCGACCTGATCTGCGTGTGCGAAGCCGACGGCACGATGAAGGCGGCCAATCCGGCATGGCTGCATCTTCTGGGCTTTGCGCCCGACGACCTGGTGAAGTCGCGCTTCCAGGATCTCGTGCACCGCGACGACCGCGACGAGTTGCGCCGCAAGCTCAGCATTGTCTCAAGCGGGCGCGCCGTACAGGATTTCGACCTGCGTCTCACGACAAGCGGCGGACACTGGAACTCGATCAACTGGTCGATCATGGCCGAGGGCGGCGACATCTATTGCGTCGGTCGCGACGTCACGGCGCGTTTGCAGTTGCAGGCGGAATTGCACCAGAGCCAGAAGATGGAAGCCGTCGGCCAGCTCACCGGCGGCATCGCACATGACTTCAACAACATGCTGACCGGCGTGATCGGCTGCCTCGACATCCTGCAGCGGCGCATCGAAACCGGTCGTCTCAACGATCTAGATCGTTTCATGCATGCTGCGACGAGTTCGGCGCAGCGCGCAGCGGCGCTCACGCATCGTCTGCTCGCCTTCTCGCGGCGCCAGTCGCTGGAAAGCCGGTCCGTCGATCTCAACGCGCTGACGCGTTCGATGGAAGAGCTTCTTCATCGCACGCTTGGCGAACAGGTGCGCCTGACCGTCGATCTCGAAGAACATCTGCCTGCCGCGCTGATCGACGCCAACCAGCTTGAAAGCGCGATCCTGAATCTCGCGATCAACGCGCGCGATGCAATGGAGTCGGGCGGCGAACTCACGATCAGGACCAGCCGCGTGCACCTGCACGATCCGGCGCCCGCCAAGCCGAGCGAGATCCGCCCCGGCGAATATGTCTGCATCACGGTCAGCGACACCGGCTCCGGCATGGCCGAAGAGGTGCTCACCAAGGTGTTCGATCCGTTCTTCACCACCAAGCCGATCGGCCAGGGCACCGGACTCGGACTGTCGATGATCTACGGCTTCGTGCAACAGAGCCGCGGACATGTGAGCATCGACAGCGTGGTCGGGCGCGGCACCAGCGTGACGCTCTATCTGCCGGAATCGAAGGACGAGGCTGAACTGGTGCTCGAACTTCATCCCGGCGTGGCCCCGACGGGCGATGGCGAACAGGTGCTCATCGTCGAGGACGATCCGTCGGTCCGGCTGCTCGTGCTCGACGTGCTGCGCGAGCTGAATTACGTTGGGATCGAAGCGGCGAGCGGACTTGAGGCGCTCGAAATTCTCGGCACGGCCGCCAATATCCGGCTGCTGATCACCGACATCGGATTGCCCGGCCTCAGCGGGCGCGAAGTCGCCGAGATCGCGCGCCGCCGCCGCCCCGATCTGCCCGTCCTGTTCATGACCGCCTATTCGCCGGACGCGCTGAACCGCAGGCGCTTCCTCGAGCCCGGGATGGACATGATCTCGAAGCCGTTCTCGCTGCTCGAACTGGCCAGCAAGGTGAAGACTTTCCTCGCGCAGGATCGCGACACGCCGCCGCTCGCCTGACGCGCGCGCGCCGCATATTGCCAAGCGGCCACGCCAGATTTACGGTCCTCCTCAACAAGCAAGACCAGAGGCGCCGAGGCGTCCTCAAGAGGAGGAATCATCGATGAATATTGCGGTTCTCGACGATTATTTCGATACGGTGCGATTTCTCCCGTGCTTTCAAAAGCTTGCCGGACACAATGTGAAAGTCTGGACCGATCACGTGCAGGACGACGACGTTCTGGTGGAGCGACTGAAGGATGTCGACGTGCTCGTCCTCATCCGCGAGCGCACCAAGATCGGCGCAGCCCTGCTCGAACGCCTGCCCCGTCTGAAGCTCATCAGCCAGCGCAGCGTTTATCCGCACATCGACATCGCCGCCTGCACGCGGCTTGGCATTCCGGTGTCGTCAAGCCAGCATCCCGGCGTGCCCTCGCATGCGACGGCTGAATTCACCTGGGCGCTGATCTTGGCGTCCGTGAGGCAGATCCCGCAACAGGTCGCGTCGCTCAAGGCCGGCAACTGGCAGATGGGCATCGGCAGTTCGCTGCATGGCAAGACGCTGGGCGTCTTCGGCTACGGCCGCATCGGCGGCGCCATCGCGGGCTTCGGCCGCGCCTTCGGCATGCGCGTGCTGATCTGGGCGCGCGAAGAGTCACGCGCGCGCGCACGTGCGGACGGATGGGAGACGGCGAACAGCAAGGAAGAGTTCTTCGCGGACTGCGACGTGCTGAGCCTGCACATGCGCCTCGTCGACGCGACGCGCGGCATCGTCTCCGAGGACGATCTCAAGCGCATGAAGCCGACAGCCCTGATCGTCAACACGAGCCGCGCGCCGCTGATCCAGCCCAACGCGCTCGTGAATGCGCTGAAGAGCGGGCGGCCCGGCTATGCGGCGGTCGACGTCTACGAGAACGAGCCCATGCGCGACACGTCGCATCCGCTGCTGGCGATGGACAATGTGATCTGCACGCCGCACCTCGGCTATGTGACGGTCGATGAATATGAAGTGCAGTTCATCGAGATCTTCGACCAGATCGTCGCCTACGCGGCCGGCGCACCGACGAATGTCGTCAACCCTGACGTCAAACCGCGCGCCTGACGACGGCGCGCCGGCGCATCATTTCTCGGCGGTCTGCATGACGCGTTTCATGCGCGCCACGACCGCCGGCGGCGTCTCTGCCGTCGCGGCGACGATCTTCTGCAAGTCGATCCCGCTGAGCGGAATGAGATCGGCGTGGACCTTCTCGACATCGGCCTTGAACTCGGACGATTTCACCATGGCGTCGAAGGCGGCGCGCAAGGTTGCGACGCGGTCCGCCGGCATGTCGGGCGGCGCCAGAAAGGCGCGGCCGATGGAGGCCGTGGTCGCGTAGAGCCGCAGCATGGCGCGGTCTTCTGGAGTGTCGCCGAGTTCGCCGACCGCGGGCGCATCAGGAACGAGCGGCGAGCGCTCGACCGTCTCCGACAGGATGATGCGCACCTTCCTGTCGTCGAGCCATGATTTATGCGCGGCAGTGAGATGCGACAGCAGTCCGGACGCCGCGTCGACCTCGCCCTTTTCCAGCGCAAGCAGGACGTCGCCGGATGACGGATAGCCGGGGATGATCTTGAATTTGGCGCCCGCGGCTGCGTTCATCAACACGGGATAGCCTTGCGAGGGCGAGCCCGCGCCCGTCGTGCCGACCACGACTTCGCGCCGCCGGACATCCTCGAACGAGGTGACGCCGGAGGCTGCGGAGACGATCATCACCTCGCCGGACGATGTGACGCGTCCGATCCAGTTGAATCGTGCGGCCTTGTAACTCACGCCCTGCGCGCCAAGCACTTCGTCGAGCGCGACGGTCTGCGAGGCGATGCCGATCGCCGTGCCGTCTTTCGGCGCAACGCTGTACATCCAGTTGGCGAGCTTGGTGCTGCCGGCGCCGGGCATGTTCTGCACGATGACCGTCGGCGCGCCCGGCAGTTCGCGGCCGATGTGGCGCGACAGCAGGCGACCGTAAAAATCATACGAGCCCGTGTTGCCGAAGCCGATGTGAACGGTGAGGGTGCGGCCCTTGTAGAAAGCGTCCTGCGCCTGCGCGCCCGCCACGGGCGAACAGGCGAACGCCAGGGCGATCGCGCTGGCGGCGATGAAACTTCGCATGATGTCTCCTCCCACGGCAGGCGCTTACGCCTTTGGGAAGAGGATCGCAGGCGGACGAGACGACGCCTCATCCAAAAAGGCCCCGGACTGATCAGAAATCGGCCAAGGCTAACACGCGAGGGCCTTTCGCTATTCGACGACGACGCAGACCTGTTGATGCGACGACACGAAGGAATCGTAGCGGTAGGACACGTTCCGGTCGGCGCAGAATTCCTGCCAGGCCTTGAACTCGTGCACTTCCCAGCCCGGATAGTTGAAATATTCGTCGAACACGAGGATCGTGCCCGGGACGATGCGGTCCGCGAGGCGCTCCAGAATTGTCTTGGTCGAGCTGTAGAGATCGCAATCGATGTGAAGCAGCGAGACCGGGCCCTCGGGACAGATCTCGGCGAATTCGTCGAGGCTGTTTTCAAACCAGCCGACGAGCAGGCGCACGTTCGGCGCCGTCATCGGAAGCGCCTGCGCGAAGCGGCCCTTGCTGTAGCCGGTGCGCCAATCCTCCGGCAGCCCCTCGAAGGAATCGAAGCCGTAGATCTGTTCGGCGGTGAGCGAGGCGAGATGATTGATGGTGCGGCCCGTCGCGACGCCGAATTCGAGAACCGGGCCGGGAACGGAACGCAGCTGCATGGCGTGCGTCAGGAGATCGAGGCCATGCCGAAAATTGGCGGCCGCCGACATCTTGCGATTGAAATAACTTGCGGAGTCGAAACTCGCCACCATCTGGGCGGCGGCTAGCACGTCATAGACGTCCGTGTGCTTGCCGAGAACGTTCCGGTTGATGGTGGAGACGAGCGCATCCAAAAGATTGTCGGTATCGGTTCGCATCGGCGCCTTCCTGATGATCGCAGCCCTTTATGGCCAAGCTAACTTGCGTCGGGCTGATGTCGTGCGTTCGACGTGTACGCGCACGCAACGGAAGCCATCACGCGGCAACACACTTCCGCCGGAAACAAGGTGCGATGTCGATTCGATTCAGAACCAGAGGCGTCTGGTCGCGTTGCGGTTGCGACATTTGCTTGATGTATGCGTGGGTGAGTTCGCATGACAGACGTTCACAAGAACGGCGCAGACGGACTGTCGATGGCGATGCGCGCCGTCGAATTTCATTTTCGGCAAAAGAAGCGCGCTCGTCATGCAAGCTTAGTGCAAGCAAGGACGTCGCGGCGCGCGCAACATTTCTCTGATACGACACATGTCCTCGTCAAACGCTGGCGCGTTGTCTTGCTGGCGGGCGCGGTTCTCATTCCAACCACCAGCGGTCTTTATCTTGCCGGCCGGTCGCTGCATGAACGGCAGTACGCGCCGAAAGAAAACGGCGATGCGCGCACGATTGCAGCGGAGCGTGCGCCTCAAACGGAACGCCACCCGGAATTCGGCGATCTGCAACCGGCTGACAAGCCGATGCCGATCTTCGCCCCCGCCATCCCGATGCCGCCGCCAGTGGCGCCTGCCATCGAGGCGCCTCGTGTCGTGGAGCCCGAGGCGGAGAAATCACCAGACCCGGCGTTATCAGCACCACCAGCGGCGACGTCACCGGGCGCCATGGAGAGCGCGCCGCCATCCGCGGCCGCAACAGAGCCGGACAGTCCGGCTCCGGACGCGACTGGCGAAGCGCCGGCGCCCGTCCCTGCGCCTGCACAAAGAAGCGCCGTTTCGCGCAGCGCGCCGCATGCGGGGGTTGCCGGCAAACGTCGTTTCGGCCAAGCGGAGGCCCGCCCTCAGGCACAACAACCGCGCCGCGCCGCGCAGAAGGCGCGATCTGCAGAGCCGAGGGTGGCGCCAGGCGCAGTCGCCGCACGCGCCTTCGTCTTGCCGCAGGCTTTGAAACCGAGTCCGCAGTGAGCGTGTTGTGTCCCGTGCCGTACAACACCGGGGTTCAGCAATGATCGACAGAAACAAAGCCGTCTGGCCGCTTCTCCTGATCGTTGCGGGGTGCGCAGGCTCAGCCGACAGAACGAACCTGTCGGGTGAGAACCGATCCGCCGCCACCTGGCAGATGCCCTGGCAGTTGAACCCCGTGTCGGGGCAGTCCGAAGCGCGCGGAGAGCGAACCGTTCTGTCCTACGTCCCTTCGACGGGTTTCGTTCGCGGCACGCCAGAAGCGCTCGCATCAATTGGACAACCCTTGCAGCCCGTCCCCAGTCGCAACCGGACTGTCGAGACATGCCGCGCCACGGTCGAGAGCGAAGCCGTGAAACTCGGCGCCAAGCAGGTCGAGGCTGTGTCGGCCGGTGAGGAACATCGCGACCGCAACAGGAACTTCGTCGCCCCGGTGCTGATGCGCGTCACATACGCGAAACCTGTCGGCTATGAAGTTCGACAAGCAAGACTGACATGCACCGTCGACGCCGCGGGCAAGATCGTCGACGCGAAGACGGAAGAAGGGGCGTGAACAAGATCTGCGGCAAACGCCGACGAGGTCTTGGCTGGATATAAGTTGATGTGGGGAGGTCTGGATGGCTCGAGCAACGCGCAGTCCAGACAGAAAGGTTTTCGATGGTGGGCGCACTAGGGCTCGAACCTAGGACCCGCTGATTAAGAGTCAGCTGCTCTACCAACTGAGCTATGCGCCCATCGAAAACCGCGCCGGGCATGTACTGTCCCGGTGCGAGGCGGGGTTTAGCAAAGGCTTCCCCGCCTGTCCAGACCGTAGCGCGAGAAAACGTGTTTTCTCGCGCTTTTTCAGGTCAGGGCGTCACGCTGCGCACGCCCGGTTCGATCGCTTCAGGGCGCGAACGCAGGCGTTTCAGCATGAGCTTGTTCAACGCCGCGATATAGGCGCGCGCCGAGGCCACCATCGTGTCGGGATCGGCGCCCTTGGCGGTGACGCTGCGGCCGTCCTCATGCAGACGCACCGAGACCTCCGCCTGCGCGTCGGTGCCTTCCGTCACGGCGTGCACCTGGTAGAGTTCGAGCACGGCCGTGTGCGGCACCAGCGCGTGGATGCAGTTGAAGGTCGCGTCCACCGGCCCGTTGCCGGTCGCATGGTGCGTCACCGGCACGCCGTCGATCTCGAGCGTGAGGGTCGCGGATTGCGGGCCCGTCGTGCCGGCGATCACCCCCAGCGCCGTGACCTTGATGCGCTCGCCCGCATGGCCGATCTCGTCGTCGACCAGCGCCTCGATGTCCTCGTCGTAAACGATCTTCTTGCGGTCGGCCAAATCCTTGAACCGCTTGAACGCATCCTGCAACGCATTGTCGCCGAGCTCGTAGCCGAGTTCGCGCAGCTTTTCCTTGAAGGCGTGGCGGCCCGAATGCTTGCCCATGACGAGCGACGTCTTCGACACGCCCACACTTTCGGGCGTCATGATCTCGTAGGTCTGCGCATTCTTGAGCATGCCGTCCTGATGGATGCCGCTCTCATGCGCGAAGGCGTTGCGGCCAACGATCGCCTTGTTGTACTGCACCGGGAACGACGTCACTGCCGACACCAGCTTCGAGGCGCGCATCAGCATCGTCGACTCGATGCGGTTCGACCACGGCATGATGTCGGAGCGCGTGCGCAACGCCATCACGACTTCTTCCAAAGCCGCATTGCCGGCGCGTTCGCCGATGCCGTTCACCGTGCATTCGATCTGCCGGGCGCCGCCGCGCAAGCCCGCCAACGTGTTGGCGACAGCGAGGCCGAGGTCGTTGTGGCAATGAACCGAGAAGATCGCCTTGTCGGAGTTCGGCACGCGCTCGATCACCGTGCGGAAGATATGCTCGTATTCGTCCGGCACCGTGTAGCCGACCGTGTCGGGAATGTTGATCGTCGTGGCGCCGGCCTTGATCGCGGCTTCCACCGTGCGGCAGAGGAAATCGATCTCGGTGCGCGTGCCGTCTTCCGCCGACCATTCGACGTCTTCCACGAAGTTGCGCGCGCGCTGAACCTGCGCGGTCACCATCGCGAGCACTTCCTCGGGCTCCTTCTGCAACTTGTATTTCATGTGAAGCGGCGAGGTGGAGACGAAGGTGTGGATGCGCGGACGCGCGGCGTCCTTCAATGCTTCGGCGGCGCGGTCGATATCCTTGAACGAGGCGCGCGCGAGCCCGCAGACGGTGGCGTTCTTGACGATCTTGGCGATCGCCGAAACGCTCTCGAAATCGCCCTCGGAGGCGATCGGGAATCCGGCTTCGATGATGTCGACGCCCATTTCGTCGAGCAATTGCGCGACCTCGAGCTTTTCATCGAGCGTCATGGAGGCGCCGGGCGACTGTTCGCCGTCGCGCAAGGTGGTGTCGAAGATGACGACGCGGTCGCGGGAATTGTTGTTGTTGGCTTCGATGGGGCTGGCCATTGGTCTGTCCTGGGTCTTCTTGGCTGGTCTTGGCGCCGCTCTCTATGCAGGCGCGCGTGGCTGGTCCTGGCTGAAAGACATCCCCCAAGCACCCAGGCGCAAAGCCCGGCCGGCGCTCAGGGGCGGCTAAGAAGCAGCAGCGCGGGGGTCGGCAGAGGCGCGCGCGCCAGCGGGGCCATGCGGCCCGCGTCCAGCGTCGTGTCGTTGGTGGCAATCGGGGCCACGGCGTCCTCTGCTCTGCAAATGGCCTTGCGGCCCGATGCCTTCATAACCGAACCTGACGCCCGCTTGCAACCCTCCCTGCGACGGCCGCGCTTGACCCGGGCCGCTCCACATCGCCATCTTGGCCGCAGACCGACGTCTTCGAGGATTCGCCCATGAGCCTGCTCCGCCCTGCCCTGCTCGCCGCCTGCCTGCCCCTGCTGGCGGGCTGCAACGCCAACACGGCGCCGACCGCTAGCACGCCCGCCGCCTACAATTCGCAGCGCTTCCCGGCGGTCGACATGCCGGTCGGCACGGGCTGCGCGGCGGTCATCGGGCGGTTCGAAGCCGTCATCAAGGCCGATTACGAGACCGGCAATGTGAACGCCAAGGTCTATGAGCAGATGCAGAAGGAGCTGAGCCCCGCCCGCACGTCGTGCGTGGCCGGCGACGATGCGGGCTCGCGCGGCGTCGTCGCCGCGGTGAAGAGCCGCCACGGCTATCCGAACGGCTGAGCGAAGGCGTAACGCAGGAACGGCATCATGAAGGGCGGCATTGCGAGCCGCTCCGCGTCCTCGGGCGTGCGCACGACATGGATGCGGACGAGTTCCGGATCAGCCTGCGCCGCAAGTGTTTTCGCGATCCGACGCGCTACGCTCGCGGCGTCGCCCGCCACCCGAACCTCGCGCATGAAGGCGATCTGTCCGCCGAGCCGCGCCAGCGTCCAGCCGGGCGTCACCGTGACGTCGGCGGCGGCAAGGCCGGTTTCTTCTTCCAGTTCGCGCAGCACGCTGCCCGCCAGATCGACGTGACCGTCCATAATATCGGACGTGTCCGGCGTGCCGGCCGGAAAGTAGCTCTCGCCCGCATTGGCGGTGTTGGGGCCCATTTCGCCCAGCAGGAACGCCCCGTCCTGCGCGCGCAGCGCTGCCATGCTGAAGAAATTGCGCACCGACAGATCGGGAAAGCCGAACCGCCTCCAGGCGTTGAAGCGACTGAAGCGCGTCTCGAAACAGGCGCCGGTGAAGCGCCCGTCGCGTTGCTCCAACCGGTTCAGCAGCAGGACGCGCCCGTCAAACAGGCCGCTGCGGCTGGCGCGCATCTCGTCCCAATGCGCGTCGATCTCGGACGCATGCGCGCGCGCCCAGACCCAGTCGTGCGTCTCGACGGCGATATCGACCTCCGCCACCGGCGTGATCTCGATGGCGCTCACAGGTCGATCGTCCCGTCCTGCACGAGTACGGCCTGCCCGCCGATGTTCGCCTCCATGAGGCGCCCGTCGACGATGTCGAGGCCGAGCGTGATGATGCTCGGCCGGCCCATCTCGAAACCCTGTTCAATGACGAAGAGCGGCGCGCCGTCGGCGATCTTTTCACTCTGCATCAACACGCCCGCGAAAGCGGCAACGGCAGAGCCGGTCGCCGGATCTTCGCTGACGCCGAGGCCGGGTGCGAACATCCGCGCGTGGAAGTGGCTGCCCGCGCGCTCGCATTCGCGCGTGTAGAGAAAAGCCGCGCCGCGCTCCATGTGGCTGAAGCCGGCGGGCCAGGCAGCGAGGTTGGGAGCCGCCTGCGCCAGCGCCGCACGCGTGGCGACCGGCACGAAGCAGAACGGATTGCCGGCGCTGAAGACGCAAGGCGCATGGCCATCGAAGCCGATGTCGTCCTCCGCAAGCCCCAACGCTTCGGCGAGCGCCAGCGAGGAGCCCGCGACGCCGGCGGGTTCGGGCAGGCGCGGCAGGGTGAACCGCGCGCGCGCCGCCTGCCCGCGGCTGCGCCCGACCGTGCAGGAGATGACGCCGATCTCCGCCTCCAGCACGATCAGGATGTCCTGCGCGGCGATCATGCCGGGCGCATCCCTGAGGCCGATGAGGATTGCGGCGCCGACAGTCGGGTGCCCGGCGAAGGGCAGTTCCTGCGTCGGCGTGAAGATCCGCAGCCGCGCGGTGTTGATGGGATCGCGCGGCGGCAGCAGGAAGACCGTCTCGGACAGGTTGAACTCGCGGGCGATGGCCTGCATGCGGGCGGTGTCGAGCCCCGCGCAATCCTGCACGACAGCCAGCGGGTTGCCGGCCAGCGGCTGGTCGGTGAAGACATCGAGCGTGGCGAATCTGCGTTTCATCTCTCTATCCTAGCCGTCATGGCGAGCGCAGCGAAGCAATCCAGAGGCGCCACGTGAGGCGTTGGGCCGAGCTGCGCGACAGCATTCCGAAGACCCGGGCCTGGATTGCTTCGCTCCGCTCGCAATGACGGCGACCTGTCACGCCGGCACCTCCAGCTCGATCACCACCGGGCAATGGTCGCTGGCCTTGGGCCGCGCCCAGCCGATGCGCGGGTAGCGTGGCGCGTTTTCGAGGCGCGGCGTGCGCCAGGGCAAGCCCTTGCGCAACACGTCCGGCACCGCGTCGGGGTTGGCGGCGGCGAGCCGCGGCGAGAGCAGGATATAATCCAGCTGCACGTGCGCATCTCCCTCGGGATAATAATGCGTCCATCGATCGTTCGCAGCACGCCGGCTCATCGGGTCGATCGCGAAGCCATCCGCCAGCAAGGGGCCGAGCGCGCTGTGGCGCGCGGGCGTGCCGTCCACTTCGCAGAAGTCGTTGAAGTCACCGCAGACGATCCAGTTGGCGTCGCGCGGCGCGCCCGCAAAACGCTGCTCGATCAGCTTGCGCACCGCCCAGACTTCCGCAGCGCGCAGGGGCTGGCTGTCGGCGCGGCCGTCGCGATGCGGCCCGTTGGGGTTCATCGACTTGAAGTGACAATTGAAGATCGTCAGCGGCCCGCCGTCGACGACGCAGTCCATCGCCACGCAATCGCGCCGCAGGATGCGATCCTCGCGCTTGATGTTGCGGGCCGACAAGGCCACCCAGTCGAGCGGCGCATCGGCGATGAAATCATACGTAAGCCCGGCGTTGGACTTGAGCGCCACGGGCTCGCGCGACAACACGCCGACGTCGATCCCGCGCGTGTCGTTGCCGGTGAGCACGTGCCGGTGGTCGTAAAAGAAGCGCGTGTCGCCCGCCTTGCGCGCATCGTCGCTCCAGCCCTTCGTCGCCTGCGCGAAACGCTGGCGCAGAACCGGATGAAGATAGTTGGAGTAGAAGACATCCAGCGCCTGCTGGTTGTCGACTTCCTGCAGGCAGACGACATCCGCATTGGCGTCGGCGAGCGCGAGCGCTGTCAGCTGTCGCATGTCGTCCGACGCGACGGCCTCGAAGGCCATGCGCACGGATTCGTAATCGGCCTTGTCGGCCACCGCATAGGCGCCGACGACGCGGCCCTCGCGCGACACGCGACCGGCGAAATCGAAGCGTGAATAGAGATTTTCGAGATTGAACGTCGCGATACGGATCGACATGCGGCCCTTCCGGTCATCAGCCGGAAGCAGCTTCGCACAGGAGCGCGATCGTGGGGAGCGCTGCCGTGCGCCCTAGCGCGCGTCCGGCCAGGACATGGCGAAGGCCGGCATTTCGGGCATCCACCCGGCGAGGTAAGATGCCGTCGCGGTGTCGAGGAAGTCGACCCACTCGACCACCAACCCGTCGACGAACCGCAGATGTGAAAAGCCCGGCACATAGGCGGAGTCGCGCGTGCCGCGATTGATCCACCGTGCCGACCAGCGCACCGCGACGCCCGTCGTCTCGGCCACGTAGTCGCCCATCTCGAAGTCACGGAACTCGAACTCCATGTCGAGCGCCGCGAAGGCGACGCTGACGTCGGTGCGTCCGAAGAAGGAGCCGGCATAGGGCATCAGGCGGCGGTCCCCCGCGAGCTTGTAGGAAACCTTGGGGCTCAGCAGATCTGTAAGTTCGTCAAAAGCCCGGTCCGCGCGGAGATTGAGTGCGTGCTCTGCCAATGCCATGGGAAGTGCGCGTCCAGACATGTGGCGATCCATCTTTGAAATCGTTCGAACGGAAAGGCGACGCCTGCTTCAAAATCAGCGCAGGGCATCGGGGAGAGCTCATTAACACAAGCTTAACCTTTGACGGGCTGTACGGTCAAGCCCCTGCTCACGCAACGCAAACGAGGCGGGAGTTTGCACTCCCGCCTCGCTGGCAGACGTCATGATCCGGAGGGATCGATCTCAGTTGCGGGTCGTGTCGACCATCTTGTTCTTGCCGATCCAGGGCATCATCGAGCGCAGGCGGGCGCCCACTTCCTCGATCTGATGCGCGTCGTTGCGGCGCCGCGTCGCCTTGA
>JAQGKM010000259.1 GCA_028290125.1 Hyphomicrobiales bacterium
CGCGCAAACTGACGCGCGCGCCCGGCCCCGTCAAGGCGCGGCGGCGGGTGCGGGCGCGCGTGGGATGACGCGGCGGGCTGGAACCATGACCAGCGCCTCGCCATCGAGCACGACCTTGCCATCCACCAGGCATTCGCAGGCGAGCCGACAGCGGCGGCCCTCCGCGACCAGCTCCACCACTTCGACCGCCACCACGACGACATCGCCGATGCGCACGGGCGCGCGGAAATTGAGCGTCTGCGACAGGTAGACGTCGCCCGGCCCCGGCAGGCGCATGCCGAGCACGGCGGAAATCAGGCTGGCGGTGTAGAGCCCATGCGCAATGCGCCCGCCGAAACGGGTCGTGCGGGCGAAATGATCGGAGAGATGGACGGGGTTGTGATCGCCCGCGCGCGTCGCAAAGCCGAAGACGTCATTGGCCATCACGGTCTTCATGATGCTCTCGCGCATGCCGAGCGCGAGGTCTTCGAAATAATATGAGGTGAAAGGGGCGGAGGACATTGGCGTCTCGTATGCAGGAATCTATCGCGCCGTCTTTGCGATCCCATAGGCCACACGTGGGGCTTCTGGATTGCTTCGCTTCGCTCGCAATGACGGCGCGAGATTCCGCACACTCTCCCGCACCGCAACAACACGCAATTGAACTTACGACAGGCTACCAGACGAGTTCCGGGATCGCCGCCATCGGGTGACGCGGGTTGTCTTCCAGAAACTGACGGTAGGCGGCGAGATCGATCGCCTCGCCCCGATGCAGTTCCTCGCGATGAATGCCCTTCGTGACGAACAGGGCATCGACGCCGAAATCGACCGCGCCTGCAATATCGGTTCGCATCGCATCGCCAATGGCGAGAATGCGCTGGCGCGGCACGCTGGCGCCGCGAACCTTCTCGGCGAAGGACAGAGCGCGCTCGTAAATCGGCGCGAAGGGCTTTCCGGCCTGCCGCACATGCCCGCCACGCTCCTCATAGGCCTGCGCCACCGCGCCCGCGCAATAGATCAGCTCCTCGCCGACATGCACCACGAGATCGGGATTGGCGCACACCATGTCGAGCTTGCGCGCGCGCATCGTTTCGAGCTGGC
Source organism: Hyphomicrobiales bacterium (assembly GCA_028290125.1). Lineage (GTDB taxonomy): Bacteria > Pseudomonadota > Alphaproteobacteria > Rhizobiales > Beijerinckiaceae > Terripilifer. The sequence continues at coordinate 1,081 of JAQGKM010000259.1, forward strand.
CGGCGTAGTCGTCAGGCGTCTCGCTGCGGTCGTCGTTCAGGCCCGTGATGACGACGAATTCGGCCTCGTCGAGGCTCGTCAGGCGCGGCTTCACGCCGGTCTGCTGCCCGGAAATCTCGAACAGCGTCAGGTCGCGCTCCGGGCCGATGTGGTAGACGGGCTGCCCCTTGCGCTCCGCGATATATGACAGCGTGACGTCGCCCGAGGTCACCATGTCGTCGAACACGTCGCGCGGTACGTTGAGACCCACGAGTTGATCGAGGATCGGCGGACTGGGGCGCGGCGCATTGGTGATCAGGATCACGGTGCCGCCGCTGGCACGGAAGCGCTGCAGGGCGTCGCAGGCCGCCGGATAGCGGGCCTGTCCATTGTGGACCACGCCCCAGATGTCGCACATCACGACATCGTAGCGGCCCTCGAATTCGGAAAGTCCGCGCGCGATCCGCGGTGGCGTTGCATTTGTCATCAGACGCGGCTAACGGGCGCCCCCTGCCCTGTCAAGCAGGCGGCCGCCTTTGCCGGCGGAGCAACCCGCCCCATATGTCCCTCGTGGCCCTTGCAGCCACGTCTGAAACAGGAGCCCCCCTCATGTCGATCAAGCCGCTCTTCACCGCCCACGCCACCGCGACCGGTGGCCGCAACGGCCATACGGAAGCCAGCGACGGCTCGGTCAAGGCCGATCTGTCGGTGCCAAAGGAAATGGGCGGACCCGGCAAGCCCGGCACGACCACGCCCGAGCACCTGTTCGCCGCCGGCTATGCCGCCTGCTTTGGCGGCGCGCTCGACTTTGTCGGCAAGCAGCACAAGAAGAACGCCGCCGGCGCGACCGTCGTTTGCGACGTGACGATCGGCCCGCGCGACGCCGGCGGCTTCGGCCTCATGGTCAAGATGCACGTCAGCGACGAGACGCTCTCGACCGAAGAGCTCGATGAGCTGGTCAAGGAAGCGCATGAAAAGATCTGCCCCTACAGCCACGCCACCCGCGGAAATGTGCAGGTCGACTTCGAGGTGAAGGGCAAGGCCGCCTAGCTTGAAATGCGGCGCCGCACGCGGTCAAATTTTGCGCCGCACCACGGAAATGTCTGAATTCAGGGCGTTTCTGGACAGGTTTCTTCAGGATAGATGAAGAAATTGCCCCGCAAGGCGACCGTTCGGTCTTGACCTTGCGGGCGCTCCCGTTGAAGGTCGGGTGCCCGGGGAAACGCGGGCTGCGGCTTGAGTTCGAGCTAGAGAGAACAGATGCTGGAAGCGTCCGGTCTGGAAGGGAACGTCAACGGCAAGCCGCGCCTCGGCGCCGTGCGCGCCGCGATTTTTGCGGCCTGCGCCGCCTTCGCCATCTCCGCAGTCATTCCCGAGGCGGCCTCCGCTGCAGACGACAACTGCCCTCGCGCGCAGTCGATGCTGATGCAGAAGGCCCGGCTCAAGGACCTCGCCAAGCGCATCTCGTCGCGCACCGGCCTCAAGGTCCTGGCGATCGGCTCTTCGTCGACCCGCGGCATCGGCGCATCCTCGCCCAATCATGCCTATCCGGCGAAGTTCGAACATGATCTCGAACGCCAGTTCGGCGCCGATGTCGATGTCGTCAATGCGGGCGTCAACGGCGAAACCGCCGACGCCACCATGGCGCGCCTCGAAGAGCGCGTGACGGCGGAAAAATTCGATCTCGTCGTCTGGCAGGTCGGCACCAACGACGCCGTCAAGGGCGCTGACGAAGAAGCTTTCCGCGCCTTCGTCGAGCTCGGCGTGAAGCTCGTGAAGTCGAAGCAGACCGATATCGTGCTGCTCGATCCACAATTCTTTCCGACCGTGAAGGATCCGGTCCGCTACGAACGATTCGTGAAAATCATCGAGACGGTTGGCGCAGACACCGGCACGCCGGTTCTGTCGCGCTACAAGCTGATGAAGGACTGGGCCGAGAAGGCTCCGGCCGATCTGCGCACGATGTTGTCGAGCGATGGTTTTCACATGAGCGACCGCGGCTATTCGTGCCTTGCGACTGCGATGGCGAGCGCCGTGACCGATCTCATCGCGCCCCCGGCTCCGCCGCGCAATGCCGCGCAGCCGGCCATCGCCTCCGTGCCGCGCAGCCTGACGCGTCCCTAAGGCGCGGCGATCCGTCCGTCGACGATGTGAACGCGTCGGTCCGCCTGTGCGGCGAGCCCGACGTCATGCGTGACGACAACCACCGACTTCCCCGCTTCACCCGCGATCATGTCGCGCAGGATGCCCAGCACCTGCGCGGTCGACGCCGTGTCGAGATTGCCGGTCGGCTCATCCGCCAGCACTACAAGCGGATCGTTGGCGAGTGCGCGCGCAATGGCGACGCGCTGACGCTGGCCGCCTGACATCTGGTCGGGTCGCTT
>JAQGKM010000330.1 GCA_028290125.1 Hyphomicrobiales bacterium
ATCCGGCCCGGCGCGCCGACGCTGGTGATCGGGCCGAATGGCGCGGGCAAGACCACGCTGCTGCGCCTTGCGATGGGCTTGCTGGCGCCCACCCACGGGTCCGTGACGTGGGGCGGCTCGTCCGACCCGGCGCCGCGTCGCCGCGCCATGCTGTTCCAGCGCCCGGTCATGCTGCGCCGGAGCGCGGCGGGCAATATCATTTATGCGTTGAAGCACGCTGGCGTCGCGCGCGCCGCGTGGCCGCAGCGCGTGATGGAGCTGCTGGCGCGTGTCGGCCTCGACCATGTCGCCGATCGCCCGGCGCGCCGCCTGTCGGGCGGCGAACAGCAGCGCCTCGCGCTCGCCCGCGCACTGGCGCGCGATCCCGAACTTCTCCTGCTCGACGAGCCGACCGCCAATCTCGATCCCGCCGCCACGCGCGCTGTCGAAGAGATCGTGCTCAACGCGGCGGCGTCGGGCGTGAAGATCGTCATGGCCTCGCACGATCTCGGCCAGGTGCGCCGGCTCGCCGGCGAGGTCTGTTTCCTCGTCGCCGGGCGCCTGCACGAAACCGCTGCGGCGGAGACGTTTTTCAACCACCCACAATCCCCGCTCACGCAGGCTTTTCTGCGGGGCGACCTTGTCACGGAGACCTGACATGCGTGTGTTCCTGAAGCTCGCCCTCGCGGCCGCGCTCTCGTGCAGCCTTGCGCCCGCGCAGGCGCAGGAGAAATCCATCGTCGTCGCCTCAACCACATCGACGCAGGATTCCGGCCTGTTCGGCTACCTCCTGCCGCTGTTCAAGGCGAAGACCGGCATCGACGTGAAGGTGATCGCGCAGGGCACCGGACAGGCGCTCGACACCGGCCGTCGCGGCGACGCCGATGTGGTGTTCGTCCACGCCCGGTCGGCTGAAGACAAATTCATGGCCGAGGGTTTCGGCGTGAAACGCTTCGACGTCATGTACAACGACTTCGTGCTGATCGGACCGACGGCCGATCCCGCGGGAATCAAGGGCGGCAAGGACATTGTCGCGGGCCTGAAGGCCATCGACGCCAGGCAGGTGCCCTTCGTTTCGCGCGGCGACAAGTCGGGCACGCATATCGCCGAACTCGACCTGTGGAAGAGCGCCGCGCTTGATCCGGCGGGCAAGAAGGAGAGCTGGTATCGCGAAATCGGCCAGGGCATGGGCGCCGCGCTCAACACCGCAAAAGCGATGGGCGCATACGTGCTCTCCGATCGTGCGACGTGGATTTCGTTCAAGGGCAAGGACGGCCTCGCCATTGCGGTCGAGGGCGACACCAAGCTGTTCAACCAGTATGGCGTGATGCTGGTGAATCCGGCGAAACACCCGAACGTGAAGGTCGCGGCCGGACAGGCCTTCGTCGATTACCTCATCTCGCCCGAAGGCCAGAAGGACATCGCCGGCTACAAGATCGAAGGCCAGCAGCTGTTCTTCCCCAACGCGGGGAAGTAGTTTCGCCGTCATTGCGAGCAGATGCGGCGACCCCCACCCCGCACGCCTCCGGCGTGTCGCCCTCCCCACAAGGGGGAGGGGAAGGCATGCGTCGCGTCTAGACATGTCTCTTCATGAAATGTGCAACGCCAACACCCTCCCCCTTGTGGGGAGGGCGACTCCGCGAAGCGGAGCGGGGTGGGGGTCGTGAGGCCCCACCAGCGTCGACGGGGCCTGCGTCGCGCCTTGCAAAGCGCGCCGCTCGCGCTACACCTTTTCGCATGACGACGCCCCTCTCCCTCACGGCGCTTTCCGACGCGCAGGCCGTGCTGCTCGCGATGCTCGCACCCGTTGCGCCGCAGCGCGTGGCGTGCGCGCAGGCTGTCGGCCTCGTTGCGGCGGAGGCACTGTGCGCAGAAGCCGCGCAGCCCCCGCGCGCCGTGGCGTTGCGCGACGGCTATGCCCTGCGCGCCGAAGACCTCGCGGGCGCCTCGGGCTTTGCGCCCGCCTTTCTCGACCGCATGCCGCAGCGCGTCGCGTTGGGCGAGGCGCTGCCGGAGGGCTGCGACTGCGTGCTCGACGCTGCGGCGCTCGACGTGTCGGGACCGATGGCGCAGGTCTTCGTCGAATCCTGGCCGGGCGAAAACGTGCGTCGCGCGGGAGAGGATCTTGCGAAGGGGGTCATGCTGGTTGCGCAAGGCCACAGGATCACGGCGCGTGACGCGCTGGTCGCCGCGCGTGCGGGCGTCGCGACACTGTCGGTGCGCCAGCCGAAAGTCGCGTTGCAGGGCGCTGAAGACGATCTGCGCGCCTTCCTCACGCACATGCTTCTCGCGCAGGGCGTTGCACTCACCGACGAAGGCGCAGATCTCGTGCTGGCGCTGGCGGCGCCGACGGAGGCCACCATATCCGCGCGCGGTCTCGCACTGGAGCCCGGCCGCGACTGCGCCATCGGGCGCCTCGGCGCGATGCCGCTCGTCGTGCTGCCGAACCAGCCCGATCAGGCGCTCGCGGGCTTACATGCGCTCGTGCGGCCGGCGCTCGATGCGCTGTCCGCCCGCACGCGCGCGACGCCAATGTCGCTGCCGCTTGGCGCCAAGATATCCTCCCGCGTCGGCGTGGCTGAACTTGCACTGCTGGAAGCGAGAGGCGACGTCTTCATGCCGCTCGCAGTGGGCGATGCGCCGATTGGCGCGTTTCGCGCCGCGACGCATGTGGCGTTGATCGCCGCGCACAGTGAAGGCCATGCCGCGGGTGAGCTGTTTTCCGCAGAACCGCTGGACGAGTGAGACGATGAAAGCCACGCCGCCCGACGCCAGTCTCGCGCAGGACCAGTTCCTGACCATCCTCTCGCGTGAAGACGCCGTGACGCGCTTCGACGCCGCGCTGTTTCCGCGCGACGTGCCGCACGAACGCGTTGCGCTGCAGAAGTCTCTTTCACGCGTGCTCGCGCAGGACGTGCTCGCGCCGATCGACGTGCCGCCCTTCGATCGCTCCAACGTCGACGGCTTCGCGCTGCGCGCGACGGATGTCGCGCATGCTTCAGAAGCCGGCGCCGTGCGTCTCACGCTCAATGACGAGATCATCGCCTGCGGCACCGCGCCGAAACTGCGTGTCGCGCCGGGCTCCGCCACGCCCATCGCCACCGGCGGCCCCGTGCCGCGCGGCGCCGACGCCATCGTGATGATCGAGCAGACGCAGCCCGCCAACGGCGCCGTCGACGTGCGCCGCGCCGCGACGCCGGGTCAGTTCATCTCGTCCGCCGGCTCCGACATGGCGCGCGGCGAAACGGTGCTTCGCGCGGGCGTCGAAATCACCGCGCGGGAGGTTGG
>JAQGKM010000334.1 GCA_028290125.1 Hyphomicrobiales bacterium
TTTGCGTGAGCAGCGCGCGCGCTTCACGCTCTGGCAGCGCCGCCAGCAGCACGCGGCCGAGCGACGAGCAATAGGCGGGCAGGCGCGAGCCGGTGGAGAGACCCACCGACATGATCCGACGCGTCGCAGCGCGCGCCACATAGACGATCTCGCCGCCGTCGAGGATCGCGCAGGATGAGGACTCGTTCGTCTTCTCGCTGACCGATTCCAGCGTTGGCTGGATGGCGCGCGGCAGGGGCGTCGAGGAGAGATAGGCGTAGCCCAGCGACAGCACGCCCGGGGTCAGCATGAAATGCTTGCCGTCGCTCGCCACATAGCCGAGCGCCTGCAGGGTGAGCAGCGACCGGCGCACCGTGGCGCGGGGCAGGTCGGTGGTGCGGGCGATATCGGCCAGCGTCAGGCGCTCCCGACCGGCGCCAAAGGCGCGGATGACGGCGAGCCCGCGCGCGAGCGCCGAGATGTAGGAGGGATCCTGCGGCGTGATCGGGACGGGCGCCTGCATATTCATTCTGTCCGTGCGCTCCCGGCCGGTTTGCTCGCCTTCCGATGTTCGCATGAGCGCATAGCGTTCGCAATACGCACAATTCTGTAGGGGTCCTCGCATTGTCTTGGCTTGCCGGGGGAGAAAAGGCGCGCTTAGGTCAGGGCGGGTACTGGCGCGAGGTGAACGCCCTGCATGGATCGTTCTGAAATGATCGTTTGCAGGCGCTGACATTGTCGCGCTTCCTGCGCCATACCATATGACGGGCTTGGGCTCGGGCGCGCGTTGTTGTGCGGGCCCTGGCCCATCGAATGCAATCGAGGCCTGTCCAACGTGGCGGGCGATCTCGGGAGGAATGACATGCTTCGCAGACAGATTCTGACAGGCGTCGGCGCCGCCGCCCTCGCTCTCGCCGCCTTCCCCGCGCTCGCGCAGGAAACCGTGAAGGTCGGCCTCATCCTGCCGATGACCGGCCCCTCGGCCTCCACCGGCCGCCAGATCGAAGCCGGCGCGCGTCTCTGGATCGCGCAGAACGGCGACACCGTCGCCGGCAAGAAGATCCAGCTCATCATCAAGGACGACACCGGCGCCGCCGACCAGTCCAAGCGCCTCGCCACCGAACTCGTCGTCAACGACAAGGTCGCGGTGCTGGGCGGCTTCGGCCTGACGCCGCTGGCGCTTTCGGTCGGACCCGTCGCCACGCAGGCGAAGGTGCCTGCGGTCATCATGGCGGCCGGCACGTCGACCATCGTGGCGAGCTCGCCCTATTTCGTGCGCACCAGCTTCACGCTGCCGCAGAACACCGCGCCGATGGCCCAGTGGAGCGCCGCCAACAACATCAAGACGGTCGTGACGCTCGTGTCGGATTACGGCCCGGGGCTCGATTCCGAAAAGGCCTTCAAGGCCGAATTCGAGGCCAAGGGCGGCAAGGTTCTGGAGACGCTGCGTGCGCCGCTCGCCAATCCGGAATTCGCGGCCTTCCTGCAGAAGGCCAAGGATCTGAAGCCCGACGCGCTGTTCCTCTTCGTGCCGTCCGGGCAGGGCGCGAGCCTGATGAAGCAGGTCAATGAGCGTGAACTCGCCAAGGCCGGCATCAAGATCATCGGCACCGGCGACGTGACCGACGACGACCAGCTCAACGGCATGGGCGATGCGCTGATCGGCATGATCACCTCGCACAATTACTCGGCCGCGCACGATTCGCCTGAGAACAAGGCCTATGTCTCGGCCTTCCTGAAAGCCACCAACAACATGCGTCCGAACTTCATGTCGGTCGGCGGCTATGACGGCATGGCGCTGATCTACAAGGCGCTGGAAAAGACCAAGGGCGAAACCGACGGCGCCAAGCTGCTCGACGCCATGAAGGGCGTGTCCTGGACGAGCCCGCGCGGCCCGATGTCGATCGACGCGACGACGCGCGACATCACGCAGAACGTCTACATCCGCGAAGTGAAGAAGGTCGATGGCCAGCTCTACAACGTGGAATTCGCGACGATCGCGAACGTGAAGGGCAGCAACTAGGCTTGCCGAGAAGGTGGCTGCAGTGCAGCCACCTTCGTCATCGCAATGACGAGGGGACAGATGCGCCGCTCGTGAGCTCTGCCAATGATGAAGCAAATGCGCCGTCATTGCGAGCGCAGCGAAGCAATCCAGACTCGCCGCTGGCAAGATGGATTGCCGCGTCGCTTCGCTCCTCGCAATGACGAACGACTGTAGAAAGACATAGCCTTGCTCACCATTCTCCTCGATGGCATCGCCTATGGCATGCTGCTGTTCATTCTGGCGGTGGGCCTGTGCGTCACGCTGGGCCTGATGAACTTCATCAATCTCGCGCATGGCGCCTTTGCGATGGCGGGCGGCTATCTCACCATCACGCTGATGCAGCAGGCCGGCGTGCCGTTCCTGTTGTGCCTGCCGGCGGCGTTCATCTTCGCCGCCGTGCTCGGACTGTTGCTCGAGCGCACGCTTTACCGACACCTCTATGACAAGACGCATCTCGACCAAGTGCTGTTCTCGATCGGCCTCGTCTTCATGGCGATGGCGATGGTCGATTACGCTTATGGCGCCAACCAGCAGATCGTGAACCTGCCGGACTTTCTCACCGGCCGCATCAATTTTCTCGGCGCATCGATCGGCGTCTATCGCCTGTTCGTCATCGTCATCTGCAGCCTGCTCGTCGTCGGCCTGCAGCTCATCCTCACGCAGACGCGCTTCGGCTCGCGGCTGCGCGCGGCGGTCGATGATGGCCGCGTCGCGCGCGGCATGGGCATCGACGTGACGCGCATCTTCGCCGTGACGTTTGCGGTCGGCTCGGGCCTCGCGGGACTTGGCGGCGCGCTCGGCACCGGCATCATCTCCTTCGATCCGACGTTTCCGCTGAAGTACATGATCTACTTCCTGATCGTGATTTCGGTCGGCGGCACGACGACGATCACCGGCCCGTTCCTCGCCGCCATCCTGCTCGGCGTCGCCGACGTGGCGGGCAAGTATTACGTGCCCGCCGTCGGCGGTTTCATCATCTACACGATCATGGTTGTCGTGCTGATCCTGCGGCCGCAAGGCCTGTTCTCGCGCGGGCCAGCCCGTTAAGACCTGCTCGTCGAGGCTTCCATGACCGATACGACCATGACCTATCAACCCTCGCCCGAAGCCGTGAAAGCGCGCGCCGTGCTGCTCGGCCGCTCGCGCTGGGGTTTCGCCGAAATCGCCTTCTGGCTGCTGGCGGCCGCCTGCTACTGGCTGTTCCCGACGAAGCTCTCGCTGCTCAGCGAGATCGCGATTCTCGGACTCGTGGCGCTCTCGATCGATCTCGTGCTCGGTTACGCCGGCATCGTGACATTGGGGCAGGGCGCTTTCTTCGGCATCGGCGCCTATGCGGCAGGCCTCGCGGCGAAATATGGCGCGGGCGTCGCGCCGTGGAGCGATCCGGTGATCGGCCTGTTCATCGGTGGCGGCTTTGCGGCGCTGATCGGTTTCGCGACAAGCTTCCTCGTACTGCGCGGCTCTGATCTGACGCGCCTGATGGTGACGCTCGGCGTCGCGCTCATTGTCGACGAGATCGTCAACCAGACGAAATGGCTCACCGGCGGCTCGGACGGCCTGCAGGGCGTGCTGCCATCGCCGGTGCTCGGGATCTGGGAGTTCGATCTCTTCGGCAAGACCGCCTTCGTCTATTCGATGGTCGTGCTGTTCATCCTCTTCCTCGTCGCGCGCGCCATCGTGAAATCGCCGTTCGGCCTGTCGCTGCAGGCCATCAAGGGCAATCCGCTGCGCACGCGCGCCATCGGCATGCCGGTCAACGGGCGCCTCGTTGCGATCTACACGATCAGCTCGTTCTATGCGGGCATTGCGGGCGCGCTCGCGGCGCAGACGACGCAATTCGCCTCGCCCGATTATGTCGCCTTCCATCGCTCGGCGGATGCGCTGCTGATGCTGGTGTTCGGCGGGGCGGGGCATCTCTACGGCGGCCTGCTCGGCTCGATCATCTTCCGCACCATGCAGGACGTGCTCGGCAACATCACGCCGCAATATTGGCAGTTCTGGCTCGGCGCGACGCTTGTCGGACTCGTGCTCTTCGTGCGCGGCGGGATTCTGGGATTGCTGGCGAACTTGCGCAACCGCGCGACGCGCAATGGAGGCGCGAAATGAGCGCGAAAATCCTGCTCGAATCCCGCCAGCTCGTGAAGCGCTTCGGCGGCATTCTCGCCACCGATCA
>JAQGKM010000365.1 GCA_028290125.1 Hyphomicrobiales bacterium
CCCCGGTTTCCGGGGCCTTTTTTGTGCGCACGCGTATCCCCTCTCCCGGCGGGAGAGGGCGGACTTGGGGCAAAGCCCCGAGCCGGGGTGAGGGGTTGCGGCTTCCGGCAATGAGCTACGTATCCCCTCATCAGTCCGCTCCGCGGACAGCTTCTCCCGCAGGGAGAAGCGGGCGCCTGACGGCCCGCCCCCATTACCCGAAAGCCATCTCGACCAGCAGCTTCACATTCAGCCCGACGATCAGCGCCGCGATGGCCCACGCCAGAATGGCGACGCCGCGCGAGATGGCGAAACTCCCCATCGTCTTCTTGTTGGAGACGAACTGCACCAGCGGGATCACCGCGAACGGCAGCTGCATCGACAGGATCACCTGGCTCAACACCAGCAGCCGCGCCGTGCCCTCGTCGCCATAGAGCGCGCCGACCACCACGACGGGCACGATCGCCACGCCGCGCGTCATCAGCCGCTGCATCACCGGGCTCATCTTCAGGCTGAGAAAGCCCTCCATGACGATCTGTCCGGCCAGCGTCGCCGTCACGGTGGAATTCAGGCCCGAGGCCAGCAGGGCGACGCCGAAGAGGGTGGCGGCCAGCGTCGCGCCGAGCGCCGGCGCGAGAAGCTCATAGGCCTGCTCGATCTCGGCGACGTCCGTGCGGCCCGTCTTGTGGAAGACCGCGGCAGCCAGCACCAGAATAGCGCCGTTGACGAACAGCGCGAGCATCAGCGCGACGGTCGAGTCGATGGTCGCGAAGCGGATCGCCTGCCTCCGCCCGGTGTCGGTGCGCTCGAAGGCGCGCGTCTGCACGATGGAGGAGTGCAGATAGAGATTATGCGGCATGACGGTCGCGCCGATGATGCCGATGGCGATGTAGAGCATGGCCGGATTGCTGACGATCTCGCCCGAGCGCAGGAGGCCCGCGCCGATTTCGCCTGCCGACGGCCCGGCGACGACGATCTCGTAGACGAAGCACCCCATGATGATGACGATCAGCGCGATCACGAAGGCTTCCAGCCAGCGGAATCCGCGCTGCATCAGCATGAGCACCAGCACGGCGTCGAGCGCTGTCAGCAGGCAGCCGGCGACGAGCGGAATGCCGAACAGGAGTTTCAGCGCAATCGCCGTGCCGATGACCTCGGCGAGGTCGCAGGCGATGATCGCCGCCTCGCAGGCGGCGAACAGGACGAGGTTCACGGGCCGCGGGTAATGCGCCCGGCAGGCCTGGGCGAGATCGAGGCCCGACGCGATGCCGAGCCGCGCGGCCAGCGCCTGCAGGACGATCGCCATCGCGTTGGACAGCAGGATGACGCTGAGCAGCGTGTAGCCGAACTGCGAGCCGCCGGCGAGCGAGGTCGCCCAGTTGCCCGGGTCCATGTAGCCGACCGAGACGAGGTAGCCCGGTCCCGCGAAGGCGAACAACTTGCGCAGCATGGAGCCGGAGGTCGGCACCGGCACGCTGGCGTGGTGCTCGCCGAGACTGCGCGCCTGCGGCGCCGACGCGGCGGCGCCCGCCTCGAGGGTCGCGGCATGGGCGAGGACGGGCGTCGTCCGGGCAGGCTCTTCGGCGCGCATTGTCGTGGATCCTCCAGCGGGGGAGCGTGGCGCAGTCAAGCCTGCTCCCGAATTTGTAGCCTCGACTACATTTTGGTCAACCTTGCCAGATGTCAAGAGCGGTTGTAGAGCGGGACGGAGCGGGGAGAGCGGCGAACATGGCCAAGCAGGAACGGGCGGCGGCGCGGCCCGACATGCCGACGGAAGCCGCACAGGCCCATCGCTTCGGCAAGGCGCGCTCGGCCCAGTCCACGGCGCTGCTGGAGGATTACGTCGAGCTGATTTCGGATTTGCTGGCGAGCGCCGGCGAGGCCCGGCCGACCGACGTGGCGCGCCGCTTCGGCGTGTCGCACGCCACCGCCATCAAGACGATCGCCCGGCTGAAGCGTGAGGGACTGGCGACCTCCAAACCCTATCGCGGCGTGTTCCTGACGCCGGACGGCGAGGCGCTGGCGGAGCGCGTGCGCAACCGGCATCGGCTGGTGGTCGATCTGCTGGTCGCCGTGGGCGTGCCGGCGGATTCGGCCGAAGCCGACGCTGAGGGCATCGAGCACCACGTGTCGGACGCCGCGCTGGACGCTTTCCGCGATTTTCTCGCCGGGCGCTAGCCGCCCGTGTCTTCCATGAATTTGGCGGCGATCATGTCGCGGTCGAAGGGCTTCATCATGAAATCGTCGGCGCCGGCGCGCATGGCGCGCGCGATGTGGCCGACATCATGTTCGGTCGTGCAGAAGACGACCTTGGGCTGGCGTCCGTCCGGCATCGCGCGCAGACGGCGCAGGAACTCGTAGCCGTCCATCCCGGGCATGTTGGAATCGACGAGGACCGCATCCGGCATCGTCTGGCTGCAGGCGTCCAGTCCCGCCTGGCCGTCGTTGGCCTCGACGGTCTCAAAGCCAAGCGTCTGCAGTACATGACGCGCAACTTTGCGGATGATGGGGGAGTCGTCGACGATCAGCACATGGGTCATTCACGGCCACTCAAGAAAGACCCGCTGAGGCGGGCCGTCCGGTCATTATGGGCGCCATAGATTAAGAGAGATTTTCGAATTCGCGTTCGCCGTTCAGTTTGCCGCCGCCGGGGTGGCCGCAATGGCCACGCCATCTGCTGTCGCGTCGATGCGCACCGCCATGTTGGAAGCGCGGGCGACGAGGCCGGTGTAGAAGGCCTGGATGCCATGCGCGTCCACCGCGTCGTTCTCGGGCGTGCCGGCGACGAGCGACTGGACGTGGTTGGCGAGACGCGAATTCGGGCCGCGCGCGTCGAGGTGGATTTCGGTGGTGTCGCCGCCGTCGCCGATGATGCGCACCTCGATGACGCCGCCGCGCGGAACGGTGGCGGCCGCGATCAGGCACAGATTGAGAACGAGCTTCACCTTGTTCTTGGGCATCAGCAGACGCGGCGCCGTCCAGACGATCTTCATCTTCTCGTCTTCGATCAGGCCGCGCACGACCTTCTCGGCGTCGCCGGTGTCGATCGAAGCGCCGGCCGAGCCCGCAGCGCCAAACGCCAGGCGGCAGAACTGCAGGCGGGCGGACGCCGTGTGGGCGCTGCGCTTGATGAGGTCGAGCGCAAAACCGCGCATGTCCTCGTCCTTCTCGTCCTCGAGAACTTCGAGCCCGTTCACGATGGCGCCGACCGGCGAAATCACGTCATGGCAGACGCGCGAGCAGAGCAGGGCTGCAAGGTCGAGGGCATCGAGCGCAAGAACGGACATCGTCAAATCTCATCATCAGGCGCGCCGGATGCGCGCGACAGGGCGGGACGGACGGCGAATCACTGGAGCCATCCCCGAGATGTCCGGGATAGCCGGGCCACAGGTGCTTGGGAAGCGCAGCAGGGCAACAGCCACGCACGAACGGGGCATCCGAGCGGATCAGGACTTGAGCCGGCGTCGTTTTGGGCGCAGTTAGGCGCCGATGGAAACGCCTGGTTCCGATTCTGACCTCCAGGACCTCGCCCTGGTCTTCGCTCGCGCCGCCGTGGCTGCGGGTCGTCTCATCATGGACGTTTACCATCGCGACTTCGCCATGCGCGCCAAGGCCGACGCCAGTCCGGTCTGCGAGGCCGACGAAGGCTCCGAATATCTCATCATCGAACGCCTGCAGGAGGCCTGCCCGGCCATTCCGGTCGTGGCCGAGGAATCTTTCTCGCGCGGCGTCGTCCCGCAGGTGGGCGGCGACTTCATCCTTGTCGATCCGCTCGACGGCACGCGGGAATTCGCGAGCCGGAACGGCGAGTTCACCGTCAATGTCGCGTTGATCCGCGATGGCGCGCCGGTCTGCGGCGTCGTCTACGCGCCGGCTTTCGGCCGCCTCTGGGTGGCGGCCGGTGCGGCCCATGCCTGCGACGTGGCGCCGGGCGGCGAGGTCCCGCCGCTGGGCGGCATGCGCGTGATCAAGGTCCGGCCGCTCGATGGCAGGGCCCCGGTGGCGGCGATCAGCCGTTCGCATCTCAACGACCAGACCCGGGCGCTGATGGAGCGGCTTGGCGCCCGCGACAGCCGCGCGGCCGGCTCCGCCCTGAAGTTCTGCCAGGTCGCGGAAGGCCGGGCGGACGTTTACCCCCGCATCGGCCCGACCATGGAATGGGACATCGCGGCAGGCGATGCCGTGCTGCGTGCGGCCGGTGGCGTCGTCACGGGCCTCGACGGCGCGCCCCTGCGTTACGGCCATACCGACCGCGGCTTCGCCTCGCCAGACTTCGTGGCCTTTGGCGACCAGTCGCTGATCGCGCGTCTCTGAACCCGATCGCAACGGTATTTTAACCATACCGGGCCCAGTTTCTGGGGAGCAGGATCCCGAGACCCGTCCGCCACGGCAAAGCCCGGATTGGCGGTCAGTCTCTCGATAGCCCACAGGGCTTCGGAACAGGAACGACAGATATGAGCCAGACATCCCGACGCGAGCTGCTGAAGAGCGTCGCTGCCCTTGCGGCCCTTGGTCTTGCGGGCGGCGAAGCCCTGGCGCAACGGGGCGGCGAAGGCCCGCCGCAGCGCTTTTCCAGCGGCGAACTGGTCGACAATGGCCACAAGTTCTTCGGCTCGATGTCGCGCGGTCTCGCGCAGGTCGTCGAAGAGGCGACGCGTCGCTGGGGTCAGCCAAACGCCTATATTCTCGGGCAGGAGGCGTCCGGCGCCTTCATCGCCGGCGCCCGCTATGGCGAAGGCCAGATGTACACCCGCAACGCGGGGCAGCAGCGCGTGTTCTGGCAGGGCCCGTCGGTCGGCTTCGACGCCGGCGCGGACGGCGCCCGCACGATGATCCTCGTCTACAATCTTCCCTCCACCGAGGCGATCTACCAGCGCTTCGGCGGCGTCGACGGGTCGGCTTATTTCGTCGCGGGTTTCGGGTTCACGGCGCTCACCGCCAATGATGTCGTGCTGGTTCCAATCCGCTCCGGCGTCGGCGCGCGGCTCGGCGTCAACCTCGGCTATTTGAAGTTCACGCAGTCCTCGACCTGGAATCCGTTCTGACCCGGCGATTTGAGTAAGGCCGCGCTTTGATTGCCGTGGGCCGGTGTGCGATGTTGCCTGCCTGCGGAAAAGCTCGATCGTCCTTTAGCTCGCGTGAAAAAGCTTGATTGAACAGGCCATGTTTTTCGCCCTCGGCGTCCTCGTTGCAGGACTGCTCGGGCTGATGATCCTGCCGGCGCTCTGGCGTCGCGCGGTGCGCCTGTCCACGCGCCGTCTCGAAATGCAGACGCCGCTGTCGATGGATGAAGTCCTCGCCGATCGCGATCTGCTGCGCGCCGAACACGCCGTGGCGCAACGCCGTCTCGAGGACCGCCTCTCGCACGAACAGGACGCCCGCGCCCGCGACCGCGCCGACCTCGGCCGCAAGCTGGTCGCGCTCACCACCCAGACCGAAGCGCTGCAAAATCTGCGCGCCGATCATGCGCGCGCGCAGGCGGAACTCGTCGACCTCACCGCGCGCGCCGTCGACCTGCAGGCGCAACTCGGCGCCGCGATGATCGAAGTGCACGATGGGCTCGGCGCGCGCGAGAAATACGAGACGCTGGCGCTGGAGACGCGCCGTCACCAGCGTGTCGCCAACGACCGGCAGCTGGTGCTCGCCGGACTGGAAACGCGGCTCGCTGGCGCCGAAGCGCAGTTGCGCGACCTGCAACGCCAGCTGACCGAACGCGAGCAGATCCTCGTCGCGCGCCAGACCGTGGTCGAGCGCCTCACCGACGAGCGCGATCGCGCGCGGGCGGAAGTCGCGCAATATACCCAATCTCAGACCGCGCTGCGCGGACAGATCGAAACGCGCGATCGCAAGATCGTCGAGCTCGACGACGCGCTGGCCGCGCTGAACCGCAAGCTCGCTGCGGCGGAGCGCAAAAGCGGCGGCGCCATTCTGGTCGCCGACGATGCGGCGCTGCGCACCTCGATCACCGACCTCGGCGCCGAAGTGTTGCGGATCGCACAGGCGATCGAGTCGCGGCCCGAACAGCCGGCGCCTCGCGCCAGGAAACGCGCCGGAAAATCCGCGCGCGCCGCCGTCGAATAATCAGCGCTTCCGCAAGATCATCGGCATGCCGCCCTTGGGACGCAGCGTCACGCGCTGCACCGGCTCGACGACATGGCCGGGCGCGGGATCGAGCCGGAAGTTCTTCAGCACATGCGCCATCAGGATGACCGCCTCCTGCATGGCGAACCCCATGCCGATGCAGATCCGTGGACCCGCGCCAAACGGAAGATAGGCGAAGCGGTCGATCGACTCGCGGGCGCCCGGCAGGAAGCGCGCGGGATCGAACAGGCCGGCGTCGGTCCACAGCCGCTTGTGCCGGTGCACGAGCCAGGGCGAGACGACGATGCGCGTGCCCGGCGCGACCCGCACGCCGCCGATCGTGTCGGCGCGGATCGCCTCGCGCGTCAGCGACGCGGCCGGCGGATAGAGCCGCAGCGCCTCTTCCAGCACGGCGCGCACGACTGGCAGATCTTCGGGGCCGGGCGATGCGCCCTCGCGCAGCAATTCATCCACTTCGGCTTCGGCGCGCTCACGCCAGTGCGGCGACTGGCTGAGCAGGTAGCACGTCCAGGTCAGCGCATTGGCGGTGGTCTCGTGTCCCGCGCCGATGAAGGTGAGGATGTTGGCGCGCACCTCATGTTCGGACAGGCGCGCGCCGGTGTCCGGGTCGGCGGCGGACAGCAGCAGAGTCAGCAGGTCGGCGCGCGTGTCGTCGACGGTTTCGATTGCGCCCATCGCGGCGCGGCTTTTGGCGATGATGGCGTCCACCGCCTCGCCGAAGAACGCGAGCGCCGGCGCCGCGCGGCGGCGTCCGAACCGCGGCAGCCAGTCCGGCAGGCCGAGCAGGTCGAGCGGATCGATCCGGCCTGCGGTTTCGAAATAGGCCGTCACCGCATCGATGAACGCATGCGGATC
>JAQGKM010000367.1 GCA_028290125.1 Hyphomicrobiales bacterium
AACGAGGAGCCGCGCGCCAGCCACGCCGCTGACGGGTTTGATCTCTCGGCGCGGTTCGGCCATGGGCTTTTCCTCAGTGTGAAACAGCGGGCGTTTGAGTACCGCGCGCCGGGGACAAGAGCAAGCCGCGTCACGCAGGGCTGCCTTGCGTCGCTTCGAAATCAGAACGCCAGCCGCAGTTCATCCAGCGTGATCATCAAGGTTCGCGGCTCGGCCGGAGTCGCAGCAAGGCCAAGAGCTGAATAGAAGGCTGCGGCCTCCTCGGAAATCGCATGCACGATCAGACCTCGTATGCCGATCACCGAGGCAGCGCCCAGAACCCGCCGGGCCGCATCAACGAAGAGAGCGCGTCCCAGACCCTTGCCGTGAACGGTCTCGTCGACAGCAAGGCGCGCCAGGATTGCGACCGGAACGGGATCAGGCATGTTTCGTCGGAAGCGACCGGTCGCGTCCGACGAGGCAAGAGCGCCGGAAGCGAGCGCATAATAGGCGACCACGCGCGCACCCTCTGTGCTGACGTACGTCCGGGAGGCGCCGCTTTCTTGATTGCTCAAGGCGCGCCGACGCAGCCAATCGTCCAGCGTCGGATGCCCGCAGGCAAAATGAGAGAGATCGTGCTCCAGCGTGATCGGAGCCGGGGCCGAGAAGATCACTCCCAGGGCGCTTTGCTGCGCATTGTGCGTTTCAGCTGCTCGGATGGTTCGAGCGGCTTGTCGAGCCTGTCGAGAAACGATGCGTAGGCATCAGGATCAACGCGAACGAGCGAACGGTCCAGAAGCGCGTCTTCCGCTGCCTTGCGGGCGGCCTC
Source organism: Hyphomicrobiales bacterium (assembly GCA_028290125.1). Lineage (GTDB taxonomy): Bacteria > Pseudomonadota > Alphaproteobacteria > Rhizobiales > Beijerinckiaceae > Terripilifer. Next base: position 809 of record JAQGKM010000367.1, read on the forward strand.
AAGAATGAAGTCGGTGCGTGACTTGCCCTGCGCCTTCGCCGCCCAGTCGAACAGACTGCGGTCTTCGGGCTTGATGCGCATGTTCAACGTGTCGCGGACTGCGGTCATGGATCACCTCTCGTGTTCCATACCACGATGGAATGACAATGTCATTACACGTAGCAAGCCGCCTACTTCGCCTCAACCAGCCGTGCTGCGTAGCGGGCCATCAGGTCGACTTCGATGTTCAGGCTGTCGCCCGTCTTGCGCTCGCCCCAGGTGGTGACTTCGAGCGTATGCGGGATCAGCAGGATCGTGAAACGATTGCCCATGACGGAATTGACTGTCAGCGAGGTGCCGTCGAGACAGACCGAGCCTTTTTCGGCGATGAAGCGCGCGATCTCGGCCGGCGCCTCGATGTCGTAATGCGCCATGCCGTCGAAATCCCGGCGTTCGACAATCTTCGCCACGCCATCGACATGCCCGGTGACAATATGGCCGCCGAGTTCGTCGCCGATCTTCAGCGAGCGCTCCAGATTGATGCGCTGGCCGGGCGCCCAGGTCCCGACGGTGGTGCGCGCCAGCGTCACGGCGGCGGCGACGACCTCGAAAAAGGTGCGCTCGTCCGCCGTCCCGATCTCGACGGCAGTCAGGCACGGTCCCGAACAGGCGATGGAGGCGCCGAGCAGGATAGTCTGCGGGTCGTACGAGCAGGCGATGCGGATGCGGCGCAGTTCGCCGCGCGTCTCCACCGAGACGATCGTGCCGACATCGCTGACGAGACCCGTGAACATCTAGAAAATCCTCTCGTACTGGACCATGCGGTCTGCGCCAAGCTGCACAGGATCTACGGCGCGGAAGCGCAATGGATCGGCAAGCCGCGCACGCGAGGCGGCGTCCAGCGCCGGCAGGCCTTCGCGCCCGAACGGCTTTTCGCCACGGAAGATGAACACGTCGTCGACGAGCCCCGTTTCGATCAGCGCGGCGGCGACGAGGGGCCCGCCCTCGCTGAACACGCGCGTGACGCCGCGCTGCGCCAGAAGCGACAGGGCTGACGGCAGATCGATATGGCCGTCGGCGCCAAGCGGCGCGATCTCGACGGCGACGCCCTTGTTCTCGAGCGCGAGACGCGCGGTGGCGGACGCGCCCTCGCCCGCGATCACCAGCACCGGCCGCTCGGCTGCGGTCTGCACGAGACGCGACCGGATCGGCAAGCGCAGATGCGTATCGAGAATGACGCGCAACGGCGCACGCTTGTCGAGACCCGGCAGGCGCACGGTCAGCAACGGATCGTCGCCCAGCGCCGTGCCTGCGCCGACCATCACGGCATCGTGCAGCGCGCGCATGATCTGCACGCGGTTGTTGGCGGCCTGGCCGGTGATCATCAGGCGCGGGTCATGCACGCCGGCGGCGGCATATCCATCGGCGGTCTCGGCGAGTTTCAGCGTCACCATCGGGCGGCCCTGCGCCACGCGCAGGATGTGGCCGAGATTGCCGCGCCTCGCCTCCTCCGCGCCGACGCCGACGCGCACCTCGATGCCGGCTTCGCGCAGCATCGCATGTCCTCTGCCCGCCACGCGCGGATCGGGATCCTCGATGGCCGACACGACGCGCGCCACGCCGGCCGTGACGATGGCGTGCGCGCACGGGCCGGTCACGCCATGATGGCTGCAGGGTTCGAGCGTGACATAAAGCGTCGCCCCCTGCGCCGCAGCGCCGGCGTCGGCCAGCGCGACCGTCTCGGCATGCGGGCGACCGCCCGGCTGCGTCGCGCCGCGCCCGACGATGACGCCGTCCCTGACGATGATGCAGCCGACTGCAGGATTGGGGGCCGTCAGTCCGAGCCCGCGTCGCGCGAAGGCGACGGCCGCCGCCATGAAACGGGCGTCGGCGACCTCACGTTCAGAACCGCTCGCGCTCATGCGGGATCGGGCGCCTTGCCGGGCGCCGTCGCAAGATCCTGCGCATCGCTGTCGCTGCCGGCGAGTTCGTCGATGATGGTCGAGAAATCGCTGGCCTCGCGGAAATTCTTGTAGACGGAGGCGAAGCGGACATAGGCGATGGGGTCGAGCGCGCGCAGCCCCTCCATCACCAGTTCGCCGATCCGCACGCTGTGCACTTCGCCCTCGCTCTGGCTCTCGAGCTGGCGGACGATGCCGTTGACCATGCGCTCGACGCGCTCGGGATCGATCGGCCGCTTGCGCAGCGAGATCGACAGCGACTGCATCAGCTTGTCACGATCGAACGGCACGCGCCGTCCGGATTTCTTGACGACCGTGAGTTCGCGCAGCTGCACGCGCTCGAACGTCGTGAAACGTCCCGCACAATCGGGGCACACGCGCCGGCGTCGAATCGCGGAAGCATCTTCGGTGGGACGCGAGTCCTTCACCTGGGTGTCGAGGCTTCCGCAATAAGGACAACGCATGTGCCGGGGCCTTTACGGGTAGATCGGGAAGCGCAGCGTGAGCGCCTTCACCTGCTCGCGCACGTTTGCTTCCACCGCCGCATTGCCCTCTTCGCCGGACTTCGACAGGCCGTCGAGCGTCTCGACGATGAGCCTGCCGACGGTCTGGAATTCCGAGACGCCAAAGCCGCGCGAGGTGGCGGCCGGCGTCCCGAGGCGAATGCCCGACGTGACGAACGGCTTTTCCGGATCGAACGGAATGCCGTTCTTGTTGCAGGTGATGTGCGCGCGCCCGAGCGCCGCTTCCGACACCTTGCCGTTGAGCTTCTTCGGGCGCAGGTCGACGAGCATGAGGTGGTTGTCGGTGCCGCCGGTGACGATGTCGAACCCGCCGTCGCGCAGCGTCGACGACAAGGCCTTCGCGTTGGCGACGACCTGGTGCGCATAGATCTTGAACTCGGGACGGAGCGCCTCGCCGAAGGCGACCGCCTTGGCGGCGATGACATGCATCAGCGGGCCGCCCTGCAGGCCGGGGAAAACGGCCGAATTGATCTTCTTGGCGATCGCTTCGTCATCGGTGAGCACGAGGCCGCCGCGCGGGCCGCGCAGCGTCTTGTGCGTCGTCGACGTCACGATATGCGCATGCGGGAACGGCGAAGGATGCGCGCCGCCGGCCACGAGGCCCGCGAAATGCGCCATGTCGACGAGGAACACCGCGCCGACTTCATCCGCGATGGCGCGGAAGCCGGCGAAATCCCAGTAACGCGCATAGGCCGAGCCGCCGGC
>JAQGKM010000410.1 GCA_028290125.1 Hyphomicrobiales bacterium
CTTCCTTGTCAATGTAAGCGCCCGAGAGAGACCTGTCGCCGCGCCCATAATGCGGAGGCGGCAAAGCAGGTTCCGCCCGGCCGCGGTCCTGCTGGCGGATCGTCTCCCGCGCCGCGATGCCGCTGTCGGCGTCCGCCTTTGGCCTTGCCCGCGCAACGGGTTTCGACCAAGTTACGCGCCGAAAAGCGGACAGCGTCCGCGCTTTGGAGAACCTTCGATGACATTTCCCCGCCGCGGCGCATTCGCCGTCGCCCTGATTTCCGCCGCGCTCCTGACCGCCGCGGGCGCGCAGGCGAAGGTGCTCGCGAAAGTGAACGGCGTCGAGATCACGGACGACGATCTCAAGGTCGCGATGGACGACATCGGCCCGGGTCTTCCGGCAGGCGTCCAGGGCGCCGAGCGCGACGCCTATGTGCTCGATTATCTGATCGACCTGAAGATCGTCGCCCGCAAGGCCGAGGCCGACAAGATGGATGGCGGCGCTGAATTTGCCCGCCGCATGACCTATCAGCGCGACAAGGCCCTGATGGAAGGGCTGTTCACGATCATCGCCAAGGACGCGACCACGGACGCGGAATTGCGCAAGGTCTACAACGAAGTCTCCGGCGCGCAGAAGGCCGAGCCCGAAATCCACGCGCGCCACATCCTCGTGGCGACCGAGGATGAGGCGAAGGCGGCCCTCAAGCGCGTCCGCGGCGGGGAGGATTTCGCCAAGGTGGCGGACGCCATCTCGAAGGACCCCGGCTCCCAGGGCGGCGACCTCGGCTGGTTCACCAAGGACCGCATGGTGCCGGAATTCGCCGACGCGGCCTTCAAGCTCGACAAGGGCCAGATTTCGGAGCCGGTGAAGAGCCAGTTCGGCTGGCACGTCATCAAGCTCGAGGAAAAGCGCACCAAGTCCTTCCCGGATTTCGAGCAGGTGAAGGATCAGGTGAAGTCCTACGTGATCCAGAAGGCGCAGACCGAGCAGATCGTGAAGCTGCGCGACGCCGCCAAGATCGAGAAGACCGCCGATGCGCCCGTGGCGCCGCCGTCCCCGACCCTGAAGTAAGCGCCTTCACGCAGCCCTCCCCAGAAAACCTCGCCGGCTTGCGCCCGCGAGGTTTTTTTCGTCATGAAGCTTTGCTTAACCTGCCGCCAGCCGACTCAAACGATCGCAAGGACCAAAATGGCCAAAGCCGCCCCTGTCTCCCCGCTCGCGCCCAAATCCTTTCCCGATTGTCCGCCGGTCGAGGGCGTGCGCTTTTCGACGGCTGAGGCGGGCATCCGCTACAAGGGCCGTACGGATGTGATGCTGGCGCTGCTCGACAAGGGCACGCAGGTCGCGGGCGTCTTCACCAAGTCCAAGTGCCCGTCCGCGCCGGTGGACTGGTGCCGCGCCAAGCTGGCGGGCGGCAAGGCGCGCGCACTGGTCGTCAATTCGGGCAACGCCAACGCCTTCACGGGCAAGAACGGCGTGAGTTCGACCAAGCTAACCGCGCAACTCGCCGCAAAGGCGACGGGCGCGCCTTCGGGCGAGATCTTTCTGGCCTCGACGGGCGTGATCGGTGAGCCGCTCGACGCCAGCAAGTTCGAGGGCGTGCTCGGCGGGCTCGTCGAATCGGCGTCGCCTGCGGGGCTCCTGGAAGCCGCGCGCGCCATCATGACGACCGATACCTTTCCGAAAGTCGCGACCGCAACCTGCGAGATCGGCGGCGTCGAAGTGCGCATCAACGGCATGGCGAAGGGCGCGGGCATGATCGCGCCCGACATGGCCACCATGCTGTCCTTCATCTTCACCGACGCGCCGATCGCCGCCGACGCGCTGCAGGCCATGCTGTCGAAATCGGTGGCGGGCTCGTTCAACTCGATCACGGTCGACAGCGACACCTCGACCTCCGACACGCTGCTGCTGTTCGCCACCGGTGCGGCGGCCAAGCGCGGCGCGCCCAAGATCGAAGCCGCGTCGGACCGCCGACTGGCCAGCTTCAAGAAGGCGCTCGACGGGCTGCTGCTCGATCTCGCCCAGCAGGTGGTGCGTGACGGCGAAGGTTGCCGCAAGTTCGTGGAGATCCGCGTCGAGGGCGCGGCCAGCGCGGCTGCGGCCAAGCGCATCGGCCTCTCGATCGCTAATTCGCCGCTGGTGAAGACCGCCATCGCGGGCGAAGACGCCAATTGGGGCCGCGTCGTCGCCGCCGTCGGCAAGGCTGGCGAAAAGGCTGATCGCGATCGTCTTGCGATCTGGTTCGGCGACTTTCGTGTCGCCCACAAGGGGCTTCGCGATCTGTCCTACGACGAGGCGAAGGTTTCGGACTACATGCGCGGCGAGAAGATCGACCTGCGCGTGGACGTCGGCGTCGGGGCGTCGTCGTGGACCGTGTGGACCTGCGATCTGACGAAGGAATATATCGCCATCAATGGCGATTACCGGTCGTAACCTAGGTTTCGTCATTGCGAGCGAAGCGAAGCAATCCATTTTTGACTGCCGAAGATGGATTGCCGCGTCGCTCCGCTCCTCGCAATGACGAGCTACAGAAACGACTGCGGATCAACATCAACCTGCGTGCGAACGCCGCCGCGATCTGGCGGGGCCGCCGCGAGCAGCGCGCGCAGGAAGCCCTGCATGTCGGTGCTTCTGGGCGCCTTCACCAGCAGGCGGAAGCGATGGCGGCCGCGCACTACTGCGATCGGCGCCTCCGCTGGCCCGAGCAACATGATCTCGCCATCGCCCGGAAAGCCGCCGGCCGCAGGCATCTTCCATTTGTCGCTCGGCGGCAGCGCATGGGCTGCGCGCACCAGCGCGCGCGCATGCTGTTCGGCGGACGCACGGTCATTGCCTGAAATCACCAGAGCAGCGAGACGTCCGAACGGCGGCAGGCCGGCGATCAGCCGCTGTTCGGTTTCTTCGCGGTAGAACCGCTCGGCGTCGCCCGACAGCAGCGCGCGGATGACCGGGTGCTCGGGCTGCCAGGTCTGCAAAAGTCCGCGTCCCGGCTTGTCGCCGCGTCCCGCCCGACCGGTCACCTGTTGCAGCAGCTGGAAGGTGCGCTCGGCGGCGCGAGGATCGCCATTGGACAGGCCGACGTCGGCGTCGACCACGCCCACCAGAGTCATCAGCGGAAAATTGTGCCCCTTGGCGACGAGCTGCGTCCCGATGACGATGTCGCAGGCCCCTTTGGCGATCTCGTCGAGTTCGCGCCGCATCCGCTCCGTGCCGCCGGGAAAATCCGACGACAGCACGAGGATGCGCGCCTCGGGGAACAGGAGCGCGGCTTCCTCGGCCAGACGCTCGACGCCCGGTCCGCACGCGGTCAGCGAATCGACCTCATGGCATTCCGGGCAGGCGTCGGGGCGCCTCTCGACATGGCCGCAATGGTGGCAGACGAGCGCCTTGCGGAAACGGTGCTCGACGAGCCATGCCGTGCATTGCGGACACTGGAAGCGATGGCCGCAGGAACGGCACAAGGTGAGCGGCGCATAGCCGCGCCGGTTCAGGAACAGCAGCGCCTGTTCGCCGCGCTGCACGGTCAGCAGGACGTCTTCGGCGAGCCGCGGCGCGATCCACTTGCCGCGCGGCGCTGCGGCGGTGCGCAGGTCGATGCTGTCGATCAGCGGCAGCGTGCGTCCGCCGAAGCGGGATTCGAGTTTCAGGTGCTTGTAGCGGCCTTGCTGCGCGTTGACGCGCGTCTCGATGGACGGCGTCGCAGAGGCCAGCACCACGGCGGCATTCTCGATCCGTCCGCGCACCACGGCCATGTCGCGCGCATGATAGGACACGCCGTCATCCTGCTTGTAGGCGGCCTCGTGCTCCTCATCGACGATGATGGCGCCGAGATCCTCGAACGGCAGGAACAGGGCCGAGCGCGCCCCCGCGACGACGCGCACGCCGCCATCCGCCACGCCGGTCCAGATGCGCGCGCGCTTGCGCGAGGCGACGCCCGAGTGCCATTCGGCGGGACGCACGCCGAAGCGCGCGGCGAAGCGGTCGAGAAATTGCGCCGTGAGGGCGATTTCCGGCATCAGGATCAGCGCCTGCCGGCCAGCTTCGAGCGCCGCCGCGACGGCTTCGAAATACACTTCCGTCTTGCCCGATCCGGTGACGCCTTCGAGCAGGGTGACCGAAAAGGCTTTGGCCTGAACGGAGTCGCGCAAGGCGTTCGCGGCGTCGCTCTGGTCCTGCTCCAGTCCCGTCACGGCGTGATG
>JAQGKM010000418.1 GCA_028290125.1 Hyphomicrobiales bacterium
GCGTCGGACGCCACGATCTTCGAAAACACGATCACGGGCGACGACATCGACCTCAACCTCCTGCCGATCCCGCGCCACTGGCCGCGCGATGGCGGACGCTATGCGGGCACCGCCGACGCCGTCATCACGCGCGATCCCGACACCGGCTACCTGAACGTCGGCACCTATCGCATGATGCTGCAGGGCAAGGATTCCACGGGGCTTTATTTGTCACCCGGCAAGGATGCGCGTCTGCACATCGCCCGCGCGTGGGAACAGGGCAAGCCGCTGCAGGTCGCAGCAGCCTGGGGCATCGACCCACTTTACATGCTCGTCGGCTCGCAGAGTTTTCCGAAGAACGTCTCGGAATATGAATACGCCGGCGGCATCAAGGGTGGCCCGGTGCCCGTGGTGAAAGGCAAGATGACCGACCTGCTGATCCCCGCGCATGCGGAGCTCGTCGTCGAGGGCGAGATCCGTCCGGGCGGCATGGCGCCGGAAGGACCATTTGGCGAATTCACCGGTTATTACGGCAAGCCGGAAGCGGCCTGCCCGCTGGTCAACATCACGGCCGTGCATTACCGCAACAACCCGATCCTGACGAACGCGCTGATGGCCGATTATCCGTCGTGCGAACAATCGGGATTCTTCTCGATCATCCGCTCGGCGAAGATCTGGGACGATCTCGACAAGCTCGGCATCCCGGGCATCCACGGCGTCTATTCGCATCCCGCCGCAGCGGGCGGCTTCGGCATGGTGGTGGTCGCGCTCGAACAGAAATACGCAGGCCACGCCGCGCAAGTTCTGGCGCTCACCGCGCAGGTGCCGGGCGGCGCCTATTACACCAAGTGGATCGTCGCGGTGGACCAGGACGTCGATCCGACCGACATGGACCAGGTGATCTGGGCGATGGCCTCGCGCTGCAATCCGATCGACGACATCGACATCATGCGCAACACATGGTCGACGCCGCTCGATCCGTCGCAGAACCCGCCGGAAAAGCGCCCCTATGGTTCGAAGGCGCTGATCAACGCGTGCAAGGACCACCGCTACATCCCGGTGTTCTCGACACGCACGACGCTGCGGGAATCGACCTATGACAAAGTGGCCGCCAATTGGGCGGATCTCGGCCTGCCGGGCATCGTCCCGCAGGTCCGCGCCTTCGAGAGCGAAGACAAGTTCGTCTATCGCGAGGAAGGCCAGATGAACAAGTAAAGTGAAGGGCGGCGCGATGCGTCGCCCTTTTTGGTTTCGTCATTGCGAGCGGAGCGAAGCAATCCAGTCCCGCATACTTGCAAGGTAAGCAAGACTGTTGATGTTGGGTCAGCCAGCAACACGAGACATGGTCGCTCCATGTCAGCCACTCGCGTCTGGATTGCTTCGCTCCGCTCGCAATGGCGGTTACCCTGCCCCGCCAGCCGCCTCCGCCGCGCGCTTGATCTGTGCGGCGTTGGCGTTGTGCAGGTCCTCCACGAGCCGCGACACCGCTTCGCCGTCCATCGGCTGGTTGATCTCGATCCGCGCATGGCGCGCATCCGCCAGAAACTCCGCATCCGCGATCGTCGCGCGGAACGCGTCCTTCCACATTTTCGCCGCGTCGTCGGCCAGTCCGGGCGGGCCGAAGACCACGCGGCCCATCGACGATTGCGCGAAGACGAGGCGCAGCACTTCGCGTTCCTGATCGGTGCGGCCGAGTTCGACGGCGGTCGGCGTGTTGGGCAGGTCCGGATGGCGCGCCAGCGCGAATTGCGCCAGCAGATTGATCGAACCGTCCTTCAGCCAGTCGGGTCGCGTGGCGACGATGGATGAGTAATTCCAGCCGCCGATGCCCGCCGCCTCGCCGCGCTCCAGCGCCAGCGTCGTCTCGCTCGATCCGCCGTAACCGGAAATGATCTTGAAGCGCGTGCCGAGAATGCTGTTCAGGGCGCTCGGAAACACGACGCTGTTGTCGGTCTTGCCCGCCGCCGCGACGATCAGTTCGTGGGAGAAGAGATCCTGCGCCGTCTTCACCGGCGAGGTCTTCCACGACACCGCGACGCCGACTTCGCTGTTCATGCTGCCGATCCAGCTGAACGTGCGCGCATCGTAGCGGGCGCCGGCGTTGTTGAAGAGCGCCGCCGTCGCCACCGAACCCGGGCCGAGGCCGATCATGCTGCCGTCCTTCGGCGCCTGGCTCGCCATGTAATTCGTCATCAGCACGCCGGCGGCGCCGGGCATGTTCTGCGAGATGATGTTGGCGCCGCCCGGCACCTGCTTGCCGATGTGGCGCGCGAGCAGGCGCGCATAGGTGTCGTAGCCGCCGCCCGGCGGATGCGAGATCAGCAGCCGAATGTCTCGCGGCTTCGCGTCAGGCGTTTGCGCCTGCGCAGCGCACAGGCTCGCGAACGCCGCGACGAGCGCGACGGTGAAGCGGACGATCATGATGGAAGCCTCGGAAAGATGTGCGACGCGGACCATTCCGCGCCGCACGCTTGCATTACTTGCGCACGATCTCTTCGTAGCTCGGCTTGTTCTCGAGGAAGCCGCGATCGGCCATCCAGTCGACCTTCTCCTGAAACTCGCCGATCTTGTAATCCTGCACGCCGAGCAATTCAGGCATCAGGCCGGTCTTGCGCTGTTCGGGCTTGAGGTCTCGCAGCAGTTCCTCGCGCGAGCGGTCATCGTTGGCGCGCAGATATTCGACGGCGCGGTTCAACGCGCGACGGATCTTGTCCGAGGTCTCGGCGTCGATATCGTCGGCCGCGACGATGCCGCCGCGCCATTTCAGATCGGCGATCTTGCGCGCCCCCTGTTCGGCTGCGCGGCTGACCAGCGGCTCCATCAATGCGGCCGCCTGCGTCTCGCCCGACAGCAGCGCGTCGAGACGATCGTTGGCGTGCACGAGCTTGATCTGGTCGAAGGGAACGCCCGCAGCTTCGAGCACTTCGATGGTCGCGTAGAATGTGCCGGCGTGCCAGGTGACGGCGATCGGCACGTTGGCGAGATCCTTCACGCTCTTGATCGACGAATTCGGCATCACCATGATTTCGCCGGTGCGCGCCGTGGTGTCGAGCGCGATGATCTTGCCCTTGCCGAGCGATTGCACGCGTTCGATCGCGCCCCATTCGCACACCGGATAAACCTCCAGCGCGCCCTTCTGCAGCTGCGATTCCTTCCAGCGGTCGGCATAGTCCTTGGCGCGTCCGGCGACGCCGTTCGGATTGTCTTCGTTGTATTCGACCTTCAGGCCCTCGGCCTCGAAGAAGCCCTGCTCGACGGCGACGCGCCAGGGGCGATCATGGGCGTTGCTGTCGCCCTGCAGACGAATGACTTGGGTCATGTTTTTCAGTCCTCCCGGTTGCGAGGACCATCAAGTATAGCTTGCGCGACCCGCTGCAAGCGGCGCCATTTCATTTGAAAGATGGTTCTCCCTCGGGGGTTTTCGGCGCGTGCATTCTTCTGCAGGCAGCCAGGGAAAGCTCAGCCTTAGGCCCGCCAACTCAGCTTCGTCATTGCGAGGAGCGCAGCGACGAGCAATCCATCTAGCGGCAGCCGTGGAATGCCGGGTCGCGAAATGACGGCGCTAACGTTCGGCCAGGTCCAGGAAGCAGCGGCCCTTCGGGTCTTCGACTTCGATGAGCCACAGGTCGGGATCGAACTTCATCTCGCGCGCCATCTTTTCCTCGACGGTGGCGGGGTCGGTCCATTCTTCCTTGT
>JAQGKM010000444.1 GCA_028290125.1 Hyphomicrobiales bacterium
TCGGCGCCGACACCGGCGTCGGCGTGCTGATCAAGATCACACGCGCGGAAGACGTGCGCGGCAAGCCGCTGGGTTAGTTTTCTTTCCCCTCCCCCTTGTGGGGAGGGCGACTTGCCGAAGGCAAGCGGGGTGGGGGTTTTGAGGCCTCACCGGTTGGACGCTTACCTTTATTTCTTCGAAATGACTGCTTGGTAGCGGGGCAAGCCTCACGACCCCCACCCCTAGCCCCTCCCCACAAGGGGGAGGGGAACACGATGCGTCAGCCGCACGCGTTAGTACACATCAACTAAGCTTCCGGGACGAACACCTCGCCCTTCATGATCGGACGGCACGTGCGCAGGATGCCGGCGCGGACGACCTGCAGTTCCGATCCCTCGCCCGATGTCTCCAGCCGCACGTCGACCATGCCGGTCGGGTGCTCGATCCAGATCGTGCGCGGATTGCCCTCGGGGCGGCGTGCGAATTCGTAGGCCACCGAGCCCTTCACCATGCAGGCGGTCGCGACGCTGCAGGCGCCCGTCACCGCATGCGCGGCGTGCAGCGCGTGCGGCGTCAGGTAGCGCGACGTGATGGCGCCGTCGACGCGCGGATCGGACAGCAGGCCGACCTTCGGGATGACGCTGTCGTTGACGTCGCCAAAACCCATCATGCGGCCGGCTTCCATGCGGATGCTTTCGATCCGCTTCAGCAGTTCCTTGTTGCCGTCGATCTCCTTGCGGCCTTCCGTGCCCTCGAGGCCAAGATCGCGCGCGCGCATCAGGATCTTCGGCATGGCCACATCGAAGCACGAGACGTCGACGCCCTGGATGTTGTCCATAACCTTGCCGGTCGGGCACATCGAGCCAGTCTTGGCGCCGACGATGTCCATGAAGTTGAGAACGACCGGCGCCGCCGTGCCGGGCACGCCGTCGATGGCGGCGTCGCCGACATATTTCACGCGCTTGCCCGGCGTCTGGATGACCGCCTCGATCTTGCTCGACGTGTTGACGTCGTAGATCACGACGCGCGTCTCGCCGTCCTCGATCGGCACGATGCCCATCTCCAGCGCGAAAGGCGCGACGCCCGACAGCATGTTGCCGCAGGACGGGCCGGTGTCGACGACGGGCTTGGTGATGTCGACCTGGCAGAACAGGTAATCGACATCGACGCCCTCGCGCTTCGACTTCGAAACGATCGCCACCTTCGACGTGAGCGTATCGGCGCCGCCGAGACCGTCGATCTGGCGGATGTCGGGCGACCCCATGACCTTCAGCAGGATGCGATCGCGCGCGGCGACGTCGGACGGAAGGTCCTCGGCGCGGAAATACGGGCCCTTGGACGTGCCGCCGCGGAAAATGAAGCAGGGAATGGAGCTGTGGTCTTGCACGTTCATGGGGACGCCTCTTCGCTTGTGGCGCGGACTGGACCACCCTCCCCGGCGCCCCGCTTCGAACCCGCGCATTCCGGCAAAATCGATACAGAACACCGCCACCGAGCGCAACCGGAACCGGGCGATTTGCCAGCGTCGACCAGCTTTGGCACTGTGCAGCCGAACAGGCCAAAGCAACGGTCGCAGGGAGGTTTCATTGCGCAGCATAACCATGGACGAGGCGCTCGCCGTCATCCTCAAGACTTTCGAGAAGGCCGCCGAAATGGAGGCCTACGCGCTCGCCGCCTGCGTACTCGACAATGGCGGACGGATGAAGGCCTTCCTCAAGCAGGACGGCGCGTCGATCATGCGGTTCGAGATCGCGCGCGGCAAGGCGTTCGGCGCCCTGTCGCTGCATCGCACCTCGCGCATGGTGCTGCAGAAGGCGCGCGAGAAGCCGGCCTTCATGGAAACGCTGCGCGACATTTCGGACGGCCCGATCTTCCTTGAAGCCGGCGGCCAGATCATCCGTGACGCCAACGGCGACGTCATCGGCGCCATCGGCGTCACCGGCGACGTGAACGAGGTCGACGACATCTGCGCGATCGAAGGCATCCGCCGCGCCGGCCTGCGCTCCGACGACGATTTCACGGCCGAGGAAATGAAGCGGCTCAACATCAAGCCAAACCCCGTGCTGAAAGACCCGCGCACGTGAGCACGCAGTTGAACGCCAACGCGCGACGCCGCGCGTTTCGTGCGCATCTCGCGGGCGACGCCTGCCTGTTCCCGGCTTCGGTCTACGATCCGATGTCGGCACGCGCGGCGGAGGAGCTTGGCTTCGAGCTCGTCTTCATGGCGGGCTCGGTCGCCTCGCTCGTCATCCTCGGCGCGCCCGATCTCGTCATCGTGACGGTCTCGGAACTCGCCGAGCAGGCGCGCCGCATCGCGCGCGCCACCAGCCTGCCGTTCTTCCTCGACGCCGACCACGGCTTTGGAAATGCGCTGTCGGTCATGCGCACCGTGGAAGAGCTTGAGGCCGCCGGCCTGTCGGGCATCACGATCGAAGACACCGCCCTGCCCGAACATTTCGGCCAGAGCGGCGCAGCGCAGCCGCATGCGCTGGATGAAAGCATCGGCAAGATGAAGGCCGCGCTCGCAGCGCGCAGCGATCCCGACTTCGTCGTCATCGGCCGCTCCGGCGCCGTGGCGACGACGGGCGTGGACGACGCGCTGGTGCGCATCGCCGCCTATCAGGACGCTGGCGTCGACGCGATCTTCCTGTCGGGGCTTTCGACACGCGAGGAAGTTGAAGCCTGCGCGGCGGCGTGCCGCGTTCCGCTGCTGCTCGGCAATGTGCCGGCGACGCTACGCGACGCGCAGACGCTTGCAAGCCTTGGCGTGCGCGCCGTCATCACCGGCCACCGTCCGCACTCCGCCGCCGTGCGCGCCACCTACGAGACGCTGCGCGACACGCGCGC
>JAQGKM010000472.1 GCA_028290125.1 Hyphomicrobiales bacterium
CCGCAGAAATGATCGGACCGACCAGCGGATCGAGCTGGCCGAGATAACGCGGCGCGCTAAGATCGTAGAGCACGATGTCGGCCGACTTGCCGACTTCGATCGTCCCCACGGTGTCGAGCCCGAGCACTTTCGCGCCGCCCGCCGTCGCCCATTCGAGCGCGGTTTCCGCACTGAGGGCGCCTACGCCCTTGGCGGCGCGGTGCACCGAGAAAGCCGTGTAGAGCGCCGAGATCATGTCGGCCGCCTCGTTCGCCGCTGCGCCGTCGACCGCGAGCGACACGGCGCCGCCGAGCTTCGACAACATGTCGGCGGGCGCGATGCCCGAGCCCAGCCGCGCATTGGCCTGCGGGCAATGCGCCATGCCGGAGCCGGTCTCGTAGAGCGCGCGCACTTCGCTCTCGTCGCAAGTGACCAGATGCGCGAAGAAGACGTCGGGACCGAGCCATTCATGTTGCGCGACCCAGTGGACCGGCCGCATGCCGTATTTCGACATGGTGTAATCGTCGTAATCGGTCGATTCCGACAGATGCGAATGCAGCCGCAAGCCAAGACCGCGCGCCGCACGCGCAAGGTCGCGCAGTTCCTCCGGCTCCAGAGAAAACGTCGGCGTCGTCGGCGCGACGATGACGCGGCGCATCGAATCGGCTGAGGGATCGTGGTAGCGCTTGGCCGTCGCCGTGATGGCGTCGACCATCTCGCCGAGCGTCTCGGTCGGCAGAGGCACCGAATTGTCCTCGTCGAAATTGCGGCCCTTGGTGGCGCCGCCACGGCAGAGCGCGAAGCGCACGCCGAATTTGTCCGCCGTGTCGAAAAGAACTTCCGCCGGATCGAAGTCGTACGACTTCGCGAAGATGTAATGATGATCGGCGATCGTCGTCGCGCCCGACAGCGCGAGTTCCGCCATCCCGATCGTGGCGGAGACGCGCAGCGCCTCCTCGTCGAGCTTGTCCCAATACGAATAGGGCACGAGCCGCAGCCATTTCGCGAGGCTCTCGTTGAGACCAGCCGGCACCGCCTTCAGCACGCTCTGGAAGAGATGATGATGCGTGTTGATGAGGCCCGGCGTGACGACGCAGCCGCTGGCGTCGATGATCTTCTCACCGGGCTTCGGCGTCAGCGCGCCGATCTCGGTGATCATGCCATCGACCACGCGGACGTCGCCCTGCGCGCGCGCGGCCTCGCCCTTCAGGCCGGTCAGGATGCCCTTGGCGCCGGTGATGAGGAAGCTGGTCATTTCGGCAGGCTCCACGGGAAGAAAATTTTCTGCGTCAGCGCGACCAGCTGGAAGAGGCCGAGCGACATGACCATCAGGATCGCCAGACCCGCCCAGGCCTCCGGCAGCTTGAACAGCGATGTCGAGAACTGGATGTAATAGCCGATGCCCTTTTCCGCGGCGACGAACTCGGCCACCACGGCGCCGATGACCGACAGCGTGATCGAGATTTTCAGCGCCGAGAAAATGTAGGGAATGGCGTAGGGAATGCGGATTTGCGTGAACTCGCGATGGATCGGCGCGCGCAGCGAGCGCGACAGTTCGACGAGTTCGGGCGGCGTCGCCATCAGGCCCGTCGTGGTCGAGACCACCAAGGGGAAGAAGGCGATCAGGCAGGTGATCACGACGCGCGGCGCATCTTCTGCGCCGAGCACCACGATGATGATCGGCGCGATGGCGACGACCGGCGTTGACTGGATGACGACGAGCAGCGGATAGAGACACGCCGACAGCGTCTCGGATTTCGTGAGCCCGATGGCGATCGGCAGCGCGATCGCAATCGAGATCGCATAGCCCATCAGCGCGACGCGCAGGGTCGCCCACACATGCTCGACCCAGCGGCCGAACGGAATGGAGTCGAAGCCGCTCGCGATGCGGCTCGGCGCCGGCAGCACGTAGGACGGAATGTGGAAGACGCGCGCGGCGAGCTCCCACACCACGAGAATGGCGAGGAAGGTGAGAGCCGGCAGAAGCACGAGCCGGACCCTGCCCGGCGGCAGCCGCTTCAGCAAGGCGCGCACCTTAGGCCGCGCGCTTGAGAAGGAGGCTGCGAAGCTGTCCAGAGAAGTCATGCATCACCTTGGAGCTGGTCGTTTCAATGCTGCGCGGACGTTCGATCGGCACTTCGAGATCGCAGAGCACCGAGCCGGGGCGTCCTGTCATCACCAGCACGCGGTCGGCCAGTAGCACCGCCTCGTTGATGGAATGCGTGATGAACAGCACGGTTTTCGGAGAGGCCTGCCAGATGCGCAGAAGTTCGAACCCCATCTCCTCGCGCGTCAAAGCGTCGAGCGCCGAGAAAGGCTCGTCCATCAGCAGGATGTCGGGGTTGAGCAGAAGCGCGCGGGCGATGCCGACGCGTTGCTGCATGCCGCCCGACAGCTCAGCCGGCATGCGTTTTTCGAAACCCTCGAGCCCGACCATCTTGAGCATCTCGCGCGCCGAGGCGCGATGCTCCTGATTGACCCGGCCGGTCTTGTGCTTGATCGGGAACACGACGTTGTCCTCGACGCTCGCCCACGGCAGCAACGTCGGCTTCTGGAAGACGATGCCGATGTCGTCGCGCGGTTCGGTGACGGGCAGTCCGAACACGTCGACCTGCCCCGAGGTCGGCGCCAGAAGCCCCGCAATGCAGCGGAGCAAGGTGGATTTGCCGCAGCCCGAGGGCCCCAGCACCGCCACGAACTCGTGCCGCTTCACTGCGAAATTGACATCGCGCAGAGCTTCGACGGACCCGGAGTCGGTTTTGAAGACCTGCCCGAGTTCCTTGAAGACGATCGCGTCTGGCGCCTCTCTCATGTTACTTCACCGGCACGAAGCGGCGATCCACGACGCTCTCGGGATCGAGCGAGGCGGGATCGATCTTGAGCGACTGCGCCGTGCGCTTCCAGGATTCCGCAAGGCGGCCCTTTTCGAACACGCCCAGTCCGTCCTTTGCGCTGACTTCGTTCACTGCGAGCAGCATGGCGTCGTTGATCGAGCCTTCGACGTCCTCGGCCTTCAGCTCCGGCACGACCGAGCGCACGGCTTCCACCGAATCCTTCCGGTTGGCGTTGGCGTATTCGATCGACTTCTTGAACGCCGCGATGAAGCGCTTGGCGACGTCGGGGCGCTCTGCAAGAAACTTCTCCGACGCGACGAGCGTCGCCGAATACATGTCGAGGCCGGCCGCTTCCCACGGCAGCACGACGATGTCCTTGCCGGCGGCCTTCGCCTGGTTGGTGTAGCGCGTCACATCGGTCATCCACGCGATGATGACGTCGCTGTTGCCGGTCATCAGCATCGGACCGAGCGCGCCGGGATCGGCCTTGGTGAGCTTGATGTCGGCTTCGGTCAGGCCGATGTCGTTCAGCATCAGCGGCAGGAACACGTTCGACGAGGTGAACGGCGACGTCGCGACGCGCTTGCCCTTCACGTCCTTGATCGCCGTCATGCCGCTGCCCTTCACGGTGAAGAAGGCGTGCGGTCCCTTGTTGAAGATCGACATGACGGCGACGACCGGCACCTTCTCCTTGGCGCGCGCGGCGAGCAGAGCTTCGATGCCGGCGGAGCCGATGTCGGACGAGCCCGTGGCGATGCGCGTGATGGCTTCGGTCGAGCCGCGGCCCGACGCGATGCTGACGTCAAGGCCGGCGTCCTTGCAGAAGCCCTTTGCGACGCAGACGTAAATCGGCGCCTTGTCGCCGCCCGGCAGCCAGTCAAGCTGGTAAATGACCTTGTCGGCAGCGAGCGCCGGCGTCAGCGCGCTTGCCGCGAGAAGACCCACGGCCGCGCCGCGCAGGGAGCGGAAAAATGATGATGCATTGGACATGACGTGAAAACTCCTCGGCGCAACGCAAGGCGAAGCGACGGCCGTGCGCAGGAGACGCACGGCCGAATGGGGGCTGATGTTGGTTAGAAGGCGTAGCGAAGCGGACACGAACACGCTCCCTTGAAGGACCGGTTGGGACGAGCAATGCCCCGGGTCGAACCCCTGGCCGCTTCTACTCGCGGATTTTAGGAAGCAATGGGCGTGCCAATCGCCGGGCGGAGGCTCAACAAGGCATCATCATTGCGAGGAGCGTAGCGACGAAGCAATCCATCTGACGGCTGCCACCCGAAGATGGATTGCCGCGTCGCCTGCGGCTCCTCGCAATGACGAGGCAAATGCACCGCCCACAAATCAGGCGCCCCGCCCGCAAAACATTCAGATGCTCGAAATGATGTGGTTGCGGACGACCGGGTAGATCTGTCCGTCCCATTTGCGGCCGTTGAAGACGCCGTAATGGCCGACACCGGGCTGCATGTGGTGCGATTTCATGTAGGGGCGCAGGCCCGAGCAGAGATCCTGCGCGACGAGCGTCTGCCCGACGGCGCAGATATCGTCCTTCTCGCCTTCGACCGTCAGCAGGAAGGTCTTGCGGATCGCCGCCGGGTCGACCCTCTCGCCCTTGAACATCATCTCGCCCTGCGGAAGCTTGGCGGACTGGAAGACGTCCCGGATGGTGTCGAGGTAGAAGTCGGCCGGCAGGTCCATGATGGCGAAATATTCTTCGTAGAAGGTGCGGATCGCGTCGGCCTTCTCGTTCTCGCCCTTCACGCGGTGGTCGAACAGGTCGCGAAACGATTTGGCGTGGCGCTGCGCGTTCATGCTCATGAAGGCTGCGAGCTGGATGAAGCCCGGATAGACGCGCCGCCCTGCCCCGCGCTGGCCCGGCGGCACGGTGGCGATCATCTTGCTCTCGAACCACTCGAACGGCTTGTCGTTGGCGAGATCGTTGACCTTGGTGGGCGACACGCGCACGTCGATCGGCCCGGCCATCAGCGTCAGACTTGCGGGCTGGTCGGGATCCTTGCGCGCCGCCAGGATCGCCGTTGCGGCGAGCGCCGACACCGTCGGCTGGCAGACCGCGACGAGATGTGACTGCGGCCCAAGCGCATGCAGAAAGTCGATAATGTATTGCGTGAAGTCCTCGAGGCAGAATACGCCGGCCTCCAGCGGAATGTCGCGCGCGTTCTTCCAGTCGGAGACATAGACGTCGAAGTCGCGCAGCATGGTGATGATCGTGCCGCGCAGCAGCGTCGCGAAATGCCCCGACATCGGCGCGATGATCAGCACCTTCGGCTCGGCCTTCGCCCCCACTTTGCGGAAACGCGTGAGCGAGCCGAACGGCAGGTCGAGCACGACTTCTTCATGCACGGGCGTTTCGACACCATTGATGGCGACATGGCGAATGTCGAAATCGGGCCGCACATGCGTGAAGCCCGCCAGCGCCGTGACTTCGTAATAGGCCGCCATGGTGCGCAACGGCGAGGCGAAGTCGCCCATCTTCCAGTCGCCCAGAACCCGCCGCATCTCGGTGGCGAGATCGCGGAGCGGATCGTGTACGTCCGCGAACGCCTGATACGTTGAGTAAATCATTCCCACCGGCCAAATCTCTCCGTCGGAGGATATAAAGCAACGCCTGTGCCACTGGCATGACGGTTGCTAATACAAAGCCGAACATCCAACCAGCAGGCCCGATAATGGCGACCGCGACCCTGTCCCTCAGCAGCAAGAACTATTCCTCATGGTCATTCAGGGCCTGGCTGATGGCCCGCATGTCCGGAATCAAGTTCGCGGAGGTCATTGTTCCGCCGGAAGATACGGCTGCGCGCGCGGAAATCCTCCTGCTTTCGCCGTCGATCCTGGTGCCCTGCCTCACCTACGACGGCATTCGTGTCTGGGACACGCTGGCGATCGGCGAGTTTCTCAACGAGGTCGCTCCTAAAAAAGGCCTGTTGCCCAAGGACAAGGCACGCCGCGCGCATTGCCGGTCAATCTGCGGCGAGATGCACTCCGGCTTCGTGTCGCTGCGCTCGGCGCTGCCGATGAACCTCAAGGCGCATTTCAAGGATTTCAAGATCTGGTCGAAGGCGCAGTCGGATATCGAGCGCATCACGTCGATCTGGCGCGAGTGCCTCGGGGCCTATGAAGGGCCGTGGCTGTTCGGCGAATTCTCCATCGCCGACGCCATGTACGCGCCCGTCGCCACGCGCTTCCAGACCTACGACGTGAAGCTCGATCCGGTTTGCGCGGCCTATGCGAAGCGTCTGCTGGAACATCCGTTCGTGATGGAGTGGATCGAGTCCGCCAAGCTCGAGAAGGAAGAAATCGAGGAACTCGAAGTCGAATTCTGAAACCAGAAGGGGATGCGACATGCTCGACAAGACAGCGACCAAGTTCACGCATGTAAAACCCGGCGACACGGAATGGCGCGGCGAAGGGCTGCGCGACTTCTTTCTCTACAAGGATCTCGGCATCAAGGACGCCACGCACGGCAAGGTCATCGCGCACCTCGTCAAGGCGAACCTGCCGCCCGAAAAGGGCACCGGCTGGCACATTCACGTCGCCGACTTCCAGATCGTCTACATGACCAAGGGCTGGGCGAAGTTCATCTATGACGGTGAGGAAGTCCTGGTGGAAGCCGGCGACTGCGTGCACCAGCGCCCCGGCATCGTGCACTACCTCTTCGATTACTCGCCCGACATGGAATATATGGAAATCGTTTCGCCGGCGGATTTCGGCACGGAAGACGTGGCCGGCCCGGGCTTCGAGCCACCAGCGCCAACGCCCTGGGCTTGACGCGCCGGCGCAACGCATGAGCGACCATGTCGCCGTCATTGCGAGCGGAGCGAAGCAATCCAGAAGCCGCGCGTGAGGCCCTTCCGCTGCAAACAACACGTCGCACGTCGGCTCATGAGCGACCACGCGTGACTGGATTGCTTCGCTCCGCTCGCAATGACGGGCGGTCATTCAGAGCGGCGTTTGACCAACGCGCCGTCATTGCGAGCGCAGCGAAGCAATCCAGAAGCCGCGCGTGAGGCCTCTCCGCTGCAAGCAACACGTGACGTGTCGGCTCATGAGCGACAACGCGTGACTGGATTGCTTCGCTCCGCTCGCAATGACGGCGTCGCAATACTGCCTGCTACGCAGGCCTTTTCAGCAAGTCGCGAACGCTGCGCGGGGCGCGTGAGGGGGTGAGGCCGGCGCGGGCGGAGGAGAGGCGCGCGGTCTGGTCGTGCAGTGGCGCGTGGCGCGGCGGCGTGACGACGCGGCCCGTGATGGCGTCGAGAATGCGTTTCGCCACGTCCTGCGACAGACCTGACGCGAGCCGCGCCAGCGCCGATGCGCGGCCACGGGCATGCGACGTCTGCGGATCGACCAGCAGGAAGATGCGGGTGACGATCTCCGGGCGCAGACCGAGCGCGCGCAGGGCGATCGCCAGCGGTTCGCCGCCGCCGTCCATCATGATCGCGCGCGCCAGCGCCACGTCGCAATGACAAGCGTCGGCGAGCGCTGCGGCGAAATCATCCGTGGCGCCTTCGAGCGCAATGGCCTCGATGCGGCGCAGCGCCGTGTCGGCGCCGTGTTCGAGTGCGCTCGACACGGGATCCAGTTCGCCGGCGCTTTCGCGCGTCCGTGCGATCATCAGCGCGCGCTGGCGCGCATCGGCCGTCATGAACAGCGCGAGTGTTTCGACCCTGTGGGGCAGGCGTTCCGCGAGCGCCTGCGCCAGCAGCAGGTCGGTGCGCGCCCGGGCGACGAGACGCGGCAGGATGGCGGGCGCCAGCGGCGCGGATTCGTTGCGCGCCAGCGTCCGCAAGACTTCGATCTCGCTGCGCGCGGCGAGCGTGGCGATCATCGTGGGGTCGAGGTCGGCGCGCCGCGCGATCGCCTCGGCGACGGCGCCATTACCCGTGCCGGCGGCGTCCTGCAGGAGCGGGGTCGACAGGGCGCGGCACTTCGCGAACAGCTTCAACGCGCCCTCGCCGCCCCGTTGCGCGAGCCGGTCGAGCAGATCGGGCGGCGCGGCGGGATGATGACAGAGGACATCGGCGGTGTGGTCGCACTCGGCCGGCGTCGCGTCGATCATCAGGCGATGGGCGATCTCGGCGAATTGCCGGCTTTCCTCGCGCGAATGCATCGGCCGCATGACGAACAGATCGGTCAGGACCCGAAGCAGCAATGGTTTCGGGCCTCCGGCCTCACTCAGGCCGCGGACGGCGAGGTGATGCAGGTCGTCGGAAGTCAAATCTTGGGCGAAGAGACGCATCGCGGACACACTCGGGAACTACGCAGACTTTAGCCGCTGAACATTGACACTGTGTTAACCTTCGAAATCCCCTAATGATCGTGCGGCCTTCCTTTAGTGCACTCTAAGGTTGCATTTGCGATGTGGATCCAAACAGGGGACTGAAGATGTCGAATATCGTCGCCTTCCAGCGAAAACCGAGACCACGCCCGGCGCGGTCGGAACAGGGACCGTTTCAGCTGCTGTTCTTCACGGGCGTCCGCTATGTGCGCGCCGAGCCTGTCGCGACCACGCGCAAGCGCCGCCGCTCTCCCCGCGCCAAGGACGCCGACAAGCGCACCGCCTGATCGGCCCCCGAGCCCTACCCCTCGCATGTCAGCGAGGACAGCCTGTCACGCGCCTCGCCCATGAGCGACGGCCGTTCCGCCAGAGCCCGCAGCAGGATGAATCCTTGCCGGGTCGGAGCTTCCAGCCGCAATTCCTGCGGCAACTCATCTTCCGCATCATTCGCCTCGATGTCGTCGAGCTGATCGCGCGTCGCGATCACGACCTCGATGCGTCCGCGCAGCGCGCTGCGATCGGTCATGGCGTAAAACGTCTGGCCGAAGCGGCCATGAAACGACAGCATCACGGGCGCGTCGGACGCCAGCTGGCCGCGCAGCCGCACCGGACCGCGCGCGAGATCGTAGGCGCAGGCGGCAAGCGCGGTGGCGGGATCCTCGTTCGGCAGGATCTCGCGGCCGGGCTCGATCGCCGGCAGCAGCGCCAGCCTGTTGGGCGCGGCGCCCGCGCTGAGGCGCGCGTAGGCCGAATGCGGCGCAAGCCTCGGCAACACCAGGATGGTCGCCAGATGCACGATGCCGGCGACGCAGATGACAGCGACGAGCCAGGCCACCGCTTCGAGCGGACGCGAGAGGAAGCCCTTGTGCTTCTTCACCGGCAGTGCTCCGCGGAAATGGTCGGCATTTCGGCGGCGTCGAGCACGCCGGCGCTGAGACTGTGGGGGGAATCGTAGAGGCGCAACGCCAGCATGAAGGCCCCGGGCCGCATCAGCGGCAGCCAGTTGCCCGCCCGCGCCTCGCGCGCCAGCTGGATTTGAAAACCGCCCTGCCCGTCACGGAAAACCTCGCTCGAGGTGAAACCCGCGCGCGCCACCGGACTGCCCTGCGCGGGCGCGAGATGGCCGTCCGTGTCGGTGACGGTGAGAGTCCAGAAACGTGCGCCCGGCATCGCGCCCGAGACTCGGTAGTCGCAAGCCGCATCGAGCTTGCGGCCGGCGCTGTCGGTCACGGCCGTGAAGCCGAGCCCTTCCGCCGAGCCGAGCGGCGCCTGCCCGCTGCGCGCGATCACCGCGCGCGCGTAGGGATCGCCGCCGGTCGCAGGCGCCTGCGGCATGGCGCGCCACGGGCCCGCCGTCGCGCGATCGAAGCTCAGTCCGCGCGACACGGTGACGGCGGTCGCGCCGAGGCCAAGCGCCGCGCCGGCCAGCGCGGTGGCGATGATTTTCCAGAACAGTTTCACTCCACGGCCGCCGCGCGAACCGGGACATTGGCCGCCGACGTGCCGGGTCGCGGCGCGATGGCGCGCTGGGCGGCGTCGAACAGATCCTCGATCGACATCAGCACGTCGAGCGAGCGGCGCGAGAGCGTCGTCGGACGCTCGAAGGGCGACGCCGTGCTGGCGGGCGCCTGCGCGCTGGCGACGGCCGGCGTCGGCCCGGCGACGCCATAGGGGTTCTTCAACTCGATGCCCTGATGCGCATAGGCCATGATCTCGTGCCAGGTGCGCGCCGGCAGCGAACCGCCCGTCATGTTGTTCATCGACGTGGAATCGTCGTTTCCGAACCAGACCGTGCAGACGTAATTGCCGGTGAAGCCGTCGAACCACGCGTCACGATAGGCATTGGTGGTGCCGGTCTTGCCCGCCGCCGTCACGCCTTCGAGGATGGCCGCGCGCGCGGTGCCGCCCGACACGACTTCCTTCAGCATGTTGTTCATCTCGGCGATCTTCTCGGCCGGAATCGCCTGCTCGAGCGGCGCGCCGTCGCGATCGCGGCGATAGATCAGATCGCCCTTGGAATT
>JAQGKM010000015.1 GCA_028290125.1 Hyphomicrobiales bacterium
GGTCGAGAACGCCAAGGTCGGCCTCACGCATGCGACCGGCGGCGGCGTCGCCGGCTACGACCATGGCGCCTGCTCCATCCATGTGTTCACGACATGAAGCCAGCGCCCTTCGACTACCATCGCCCGATCAGCCTCGACGAGGCGCTCGACCTGCTCTCGAACCTCGAGAACGCGAAGATCCTGGCCGGCGGCCAGTCCCTGATCGCCATGATGAACTTTCGCTTCGTCCAGCCCGACCATCTGGTCGATCTCGCACGCATTCCGGAACTGACCGGCATCGAGGAGCGCGACGGCGTCATTCGCATCGGCGCCATGACGCGCCAGCGTGACCTCGAGTTTTCGGACGTGATCGCGCAACGCCTGCCGCTGGTGAAGGCGGGGCTCGCCCATGTCGGACACCGCCAGACGCGCAATCGCGGCACGATCGGCGGCAGTCTCTCGCATGCCGATCCCTCGGCGGAACTGCCGATGCTGGCCCTCGCGCAGGACGCCACCATCGAGGTGCGCAGCACGCGCGGCGCGCGTCGGCTCCCCGCACGGGAGTTCCTGCGCGGCTATCTCGATGTCGCGATCGAACTGGATGAGATCGTCACGGCGGTCGAGTTTCCCTGTTGGCGCGCCGGTCACGGCTGGGGCTTCCACGAGTTCGCGCGCCGGCACGGCGACTTCGCCATCGCGGGTGCGGCGGCGCTGCTCGAACTCGGCGAAGACCAAACCGTCGAGCGCGTGTCGATCACGCTGAATGGCGTCGACGTGACGCCTGTCCGGCTCACGTCGGCGGAAGACGTCATGCGCGGTCGGCGGCTCGACGCCGAACTCATCTGCGCGGCCGCCGCAGAGACACGTCACCTCGAGCCGCTGGAAGATGCGCACGCTGGCGCCGTCTACCGTCGTCACCTTGCGAAGATGCTGACGCAGCGCGCCCTGGGCGACGCCGCCAAGGCTGGCGCGCTGATTGCGAGTGTGTGAGATGCAGAAGAGAACAGTCTCCATGCGCGTCAACGGCGTGCACTACGAACGCGAGATCGAGCCGCGCATGACGCTTGGCGATTTCCTGCGTCATGAAATCGGCCTGACCGGCACGCATCTCGGCTGCGAGCATGGCGTGTGCGGCGCTTGCACGGTGCTGATCGATGGCCGCACCGGGAGGTCCTGTCTGGCCTTCGCGATGCAGGAGGACGGCAGCGAGATCACGACCGTCGAGTCGCTGGCGCAGGGCGGCGAACTCAACATCCTGCAGCAGGCCTTTCAGGATCATCATGCGCTGCAATGCGGATTTTGCACGCCCGGGATGCTGATGACGCTCACCGAACTGCTTCGCGACAATCAAAATCCGAACGAGACGGAGGTGCGTGAGACGCTCACCGGCAATCTCTGCCGCTGCACCGGCTATGCGGCCATCGTGGAAGCTGCGCTCGACGCGGCGCAGCGGCTCGCAGCCGCGCGGGAGGCCTGACATGGGCGTGAAACAATTCGGCGCGCGCGTCAAAAGAGTCGAGGATCCGGCGCTCCTGAAAGGGCAGGGCCGCTTCGTCGACGACGTGAAAATGCCCGGCGTCCTGCACGCCTGTTTCGTCCGCACCCCGTTCGCCCATGCCTTCGTGCGCAACATCGACAGCACCGCCGCCTTGCAGCTGGAGGGCGTCGTCGCGGTCTTCACCGCAGCCGATATGCCGCAGCGCATGCGCGACGAGCGCATGCCGATGCTGGTGCCCAATGCCGCGATTGCGGCGCTGCGGACGCAGCACGCGCTCGCGACACATGAAATCTGTTACGCCGGTCAGACGGTCGCGGTGGTGATTGCGCAATCGCGCTACATCGCCGAAGACGCGGCGGCCCTCGTCGACGTGGACTACGAGACATTGCCGGCGATCAGCGACCTGCGCTCCGCCGTCGCGCCCGGCGCGGCGGTGGCGCATTCCGATCTGCCCGACAACATCGCCTCATCGTTCAAGATGGAATATGGCGATGTCGACGCCGCCTTCGCCAGCGCGCCGCATGTCTTTGAAGAAAAGCTCTGGCAGCATCGCGGGGGCGGCATGGCGATGGAAACGCGCGCGGTGCTCGCCACGCACGATCCCGCCACCGACATGCTGACGGTCTGGACCGGCAGCCAGACGCCTCATATCGGACGCCGCATGATGGCCGACATGCTCGACCGCAGCGTCGAGTCGATCCGCTGCATCGCGCCCGACGTCGGCGGCGGCTTCGGGCCGAAGGCGATCTTCTACGCGGAAGAACCCGTGATCGCGGCCTGCGCGCTGAAGCTCGGTCGCCCTGTGAAATGGGTCGAGGACCGCCGCGAACATTTCATGTGCGCCACGCAGGAGCGCGACCAGTATTGGGACGTCGCCCTTGCGGTCGACGCGCAGGGCCGTATCCAGGGCGTGCGCGGCGCGCTGCTGCACGACACCGGCGCCTTCGTGCCGTGGGGCATCATCATGCCCTACATCGCCGCAGCCACGATGCCGGGGCCTTACGTCGTTCCAAGCTATCGCCTCGACGTGCGCGTCGCGCTGACCAACAAGGTCGCGACAACGCCGGTGCGCGGCGCCGGTCGCCCGCAGGCGGTCTTCGCAATGGAGCGGCTGATGGACCGCGCGGCCCGCGAACTCGGCATCGACCCCGCCGAGATCCGCCGCCGCAACTTCGTTCAGCCAGAGCAGATGCCCTATTCGGTCGGCTTGATGTTTCGCGACGGAAAGCCGCTGATCTACGACAGCGGCGATTACCCGAAGGGACAGTCGGAGGCGCTGCGCATCGCCGACTACGAGGGCTTCCGCGCGCGCCAGAGCGCCGCGCTCGCGCAAGGGCGCTACATCGGCATCGGCATCGGCAATTACGTCGAGGGCACGGGGCTTGGGCCGTTCGAGGGCGTCACCGTGCGCGTGCTGCAGAATGGCAAGGTCGCGGTCGCGACCGGCGCGACGCAGCAGGGGCAGGGCACGCGCACGACGCTCGCGCAGATCGTCGCCGACAGCGTCGGCTGCCGGTTCGAGGATGTCGTCGTCACGGTCGGCGACACGGCCGCCATCGCCAATGGCGTCGGCGCTTTCGCGAGCCGGCAGGCGGTCAACGCCGGCAATTCGGCGACGCTCGCCGGCACGGCCGTGCAGGCGCAGATCGTTCAACTTGCGGCGCAGACCCTGGGCGTCGCGCCCGAGGACATCGACGTCGCGGACGGACAGGCGATGGCCCGCACAGGCAACAAGCCCGTGCTCACCTTCGGCGAACTCGCGCGTCTCTCGCAAGGCATGCCGGGCTTTTCCATGCAGCCGGGGCAGACCGCCGGGCTCGAAAACACCGCCTATTTCACACCGCCGCAAGCCGCCTATTGCAGCGGCACGCATGTCGTCGAAGTCGAGGTCGATCCCGAGACGGGCGGCGTCAAGATCCTGCGCTATTCCGTGGCGCATGATGCCGGCAACATCATCAATCCGCTGATCGTCGATGGACAGGTGCAGGGCGGCGTCGCGCATGGCGTCGGCAACGCGCTCTTCGAATGGATGAAGTACGACGAGCAGGGCCAGCCGCTGACGACGAGCTTCGCCGATTATCTCATTCCGATGGCGACCGATGTCCCGACCTGCGAGATCGCGCATGTCGAGACGCCGTCACCGCTCAATCCGCTTGGCGTCAAGGGCGCGGGCGAGGGCGGAACGATTCCCGCTCCCGCGGCCATTCTCGCAGCCGTCGAGGACGCCTTGCGGCCGTTCGACGTGCACGTCACCGAGACGCCGCTGACGCCCGAGCGGATCGTCGAGCTTCTCGAGGCTGCGGGCGCCTACGAGCAGATCAACTCACAAATCGAGGAACGTGCGTGACCACTTCAGCGGCGGCCCCGAGCGACGACAAGGCCAGGGCGGGCGGGCCCTTGTCGCACCTGCGCGTGCTCGACCTCACGATCTTCCTCTCGGGCCCGTTCGCGACGCAGATGCTGGGCGATCTCGGCGCCGAGGTCATCAAGGTCGAGGCGCCGGAAGGCGACATGACGCGACGCCTGCCGCCGCATTTCGTCGATCGCGAGAGCGCCTATTACCTGTCGATCAACCGCAACAAGTCGAGCCTCTCGCTCGATTTGAAGACAGAGCAGGGCCGCGCGCTGCTGCGCCGTCTCGCGCTGGCGAGCGATGTCGTGGTGGAGAATTTCCGGCCCGGCGTGCTCGACAGGCTCGGTCTCTCCTATGACGACATCGCCAAGGAAAAGCCCGCGATAGTGTGGTGCTCGATCAGCGGCTTCGGGCAGGACGGGCCTTATCGCGATCGCCCCGCCTACGACATGATCGTGCAGGCGATGTCGGGCGGCATGTCGCTGACCGGCGAGCCCGACGGGCGCTCGGTGCGCTCGGGCATTCCGATCGGCGATCTCGCGGCCGGCATGTACGCCGTCACCGGCATGCTCGCCGCCATCATCGAGAGCCAGCGCACCGGCAAGGGCAAATGGGTCGATGTCGCCATGCTCGATTGCCAGGTCGCCATGCTGACCTATCAGGCCGCCTATTATCTCGCCTCGATGGAGGCGCCGGGACGGCAGGGCGCAGGACACGATTCCATTCCGACCTACCGCTCGTTTCCGTGCGGCGACGGGCGCGACGTCGTGATCACCGCCAACACCGAGCGCATGTGGCGCAATCTCTGCGGCGTGCTGGACCTCGCCCATCTCGCCGAAGATCCGCGCTTTGCCGCCAACGACCTTCGCTACCAGAACCGTCACGAACTCTGGACGCTTCTCGAGCAGGCTTTCGCCAAGAAGCCCGCGGCGGAATGGGCCGATGCGCTGGTGCGCGCCGAGATACCCGCGGCTGAAGTCGCCACGCTCGACAAGAC
>JAQGKM010000274.1 GCA_028290125.1 Hyphomicrobiales bacterium
CTTCTTCCAGACGGAATACGGCGCCTTCTCACGGCCCTTCACGTCGGCGACGATGCCGCGCGCGCCAAGCGCCTCGCGCAATTCGTCCTCGATCTTGGCAATCAGCGCGCCGTTCTTCTGGCGCAGATCGGCGAGGCGCGCCTCGATCATCGCGCAGGCTTCCGGCATCAGCGTCTTGAACGAGAGATTTTCCAGCTCGTCGCGCATGTGCTGCATGCCCATGCGGCCGGCGAGCGGCGCATAGATGTCGAGCGTCTCTTCCGCGATGCGCTGGCGCTTGTCGGGCGGCACGAAATGCAGCGTGCGCATGTTGTGCAGGCGATCGGCGAGTTTGACCACGAGCACGCGCACGTCGTCCGCGATGGCGAGCAGCAGCTTGCGAAAATTCTCCGCCTGCTCGGCGCGCTTCGAGACCAGGTCGAGCTTCTTGAGCTTGGTCAGGCCATCCACCAGGGCGCCGATTTCGCGTCCGAAGAGTTGGTCGATCTCTTCGCGGGTCGAACTCGTGTCCTCGATCGTGTCATGCAGGACGGCAGCCACGATGGTGGCGTCGTCGAGCTTCAGATCGGTCAGGATGGCGGCGACTTCGAGCGGATGGGTGAAATAGGGGTCGCCCGACGCCCGCTTCTGCGCGCCATGGGCTTTCATCGCGTAGACATAGGCGCGATTGAGCAAGTCCTCGTCGGCGTTCGGATTATATTTCCGCACGCGGTCGACGAGTTCATATTGCCGCATCATTTTCAAAAGCACCTGAACCCGAACACGCAGAGCGACCGAAAGCGGCGCAAAAAGCTTGCGCCTAATATCCGCGCCCGCTCGCCCGGATACAAGGGCGCATGATGGACCGGACGCGCAAAAAGCAAAGGGCGCGGCGGCTTTCGCCCCGCGCCCCGAAACAACTCGCAAATACGGGAGCTTACTCGCCCTCGTCGTCCGTCTCGGCCGGCGGCACGAGGCCTTCAAGGCCACGCAGCAGGTCTTCCTCGGTCATGCGGTCGAACTGGATGTCGTCGGAGGAGCCGCCATTCGGCGACGCCGCCGCAGGCGTCAGGGCCGGCACGACTTCCGCTTCCGGCTCGTCGACTTCGACGTGCTTCTGCAGCGAGTGGATCAGGTCTTCCTTCAGGTCTTCCGGAGCCTGCGTCGAATCGGCGATCTCGCGCAGCGCGACGACGGGGTTCTTGTCGTTGTCGCGATCGACCGTGATCTGCTGGCCCGAGCCGATCATGCGGGCGCGATGGGCGGCCACGAGAACGAGTTCGAAACGGTTCTCGACCTTGTCGATGCAATCTTCGACGGTGACGCGTGCCATGGGGCGACGATCCTTGAGGAGTGAGGAAACAGAGGATTGGCGCCCTCGTTACACGAAAGCCCCCCGACAGGCAACCAAGGCGCTCGGCCTGCGGCGAAAGCTTAACCGCAAGACTTTGTCGGGCCAAGCTAGTTGTGGCAGAAAACGAGCGCAAACCACTCTTAATCCTAAGCTAATTACACCGAATCTCTTGACTACCTGTGGTTGCAGAGGGATTGTGACGCCCAAGGGTCCTCGCTCACGACCCCAACTAGTCCCGGCTTCAATCCGGAGTTTTGAAACGGGCCGGCCGCTCATTGTGCGGAATTTTGCCGGCCAGATTGACCAGAACTCCCTCTTTCGAGCGAAAAAGAAAGTTTTCTTGCATGTCCGAAGAACGCATCGCCTTGTTTATCGACGGCGCGAACCTTTACGCCACCGCGAAATCGCTCGGTTTCGACATCGATTACAAGCGGCTTTTGAAGGAATTCCAGTCTAAAGGCCGTCTCGTCCGCGCCTTTTATTACACGGCGCTGATTGAGGACCAGGAATACTCCTCCATTCGCCCGCTGATCGACTGGCTTGATTACAATGGCTTTTCGGTTGTCACCAAGCCGACGAAGGAATTCGTCGACTCGATGGGCCGCCGCAAGGTGAAGGGCTCGATGGACATCGAACTCGCCACCGACGCCATGGAGATGGCCAACCACATCGACCACATGGTGCTGTTCTCGGGCGATGGCGACTTCCGCTCGCTCGTCGCAGCCGTGCAGCGCAAGGGCGTGCGCGTGTCGGTCGTCTCGACGATCACCACGCAGCCGCCGATGGTCGCCGACGAACTGCGCCGCCAGGCCGACGAGTTCGTCGACCTGCTGCACCTCGCCGCCAAGGTCGGCCGCGATCCCAACGAGCGCCTGCAGCGCTACCAGGAGCGCCGTCCGGCCGCGCCGTCGAGTGACGAGGTTCTCGACACCTGAGCCTGACGCCGCTATCCCGGCTTCATGCCTGACCTGATCGACGCGCCCGAACCCGGGCGAGACTGTCCGCTCTGCCCGCGCCTCGCCGCTTTCCGGCAAGAGGCGCGGGCGTCCCATCCCGATTGGCACAATGCGCCGGTGCCCTCGTTCGGCGACGCCTCGGCCCGCCTGCTGGTGGTCGGCCTCGCGCCGGGCCTGCGCGGCGCAAACCGCACGGGGCGGCCCTTCACCGGCGACTGGGCCGGCGATCTCCTCTACGAAACGCTGATCGACTTCGGCTTTGCGAGCGGCGTCTACGACGAGCGCCCGGACGACGGCCTGACGCTGCACGATTGCCGCATCACCAATGCGGTGCGCTGCGTGCCGCCGCAGAACAAGCCGACGCCCGCAGAAATCACGACGTGCCGGGCGTTTCTCTCGCCCACAATCGAAACCATGCCGAACCTGCGCGCCATCGTCGCGCTGGGTCGCATCGCCCATGAGAGCGTGGTGCGTGCGCTGGGATCGAAACTCTCGGCCATGCCCTTCGGTCACGGCGCGCGACATCAGGCGGGGCGCATGGCGCTCTACGACAGCTACCATTGCTCGCGCTACAACACGAACACGGGCGTGCTGACGCGCGATATGTTTCGGAATGTGTTTGCGGCCGTGAAGGATGAGATGGGCGAAAGCCTTCTCCCTTAGCAGACCTTTGCGAAACATCAGTTTCGTCATTGCGAGCGGAGCGAAGCAATCCAGGCACGCGTTTACGATCGTTTGCGCAACGTTGATACCGCAGGCATTTCATCCGTGGCCACTGGATTGCTTCGCTGCGCTCGCAATGACGGCGGGAGGTTACGCAAAGGTTTTCAGAGGGAGAAGCGGCGCTCTCTTC
>JAQGKM010000040.1 GCA_028290125.1 Hyphomicrobiales bacterium
CGGAACTCATCGTCGACATCACGACGACGGGCGCGACGCTCGCCGCCAATGCGCTGAAGGTGCTGGACGACGGCGTCATGCTGCGCTCGGAGGCCAATCTCGTGGCCTCCGTCACCGCCGACTGGAATGAGGCGACGCGCGCCATCGCGCGCGCAATCCTGGGCCGCATCTCGGCGGAAGAAGAAGCCCGCACGACGCGCGAAGTGCGCGCCCTGGCGACAGGTGACCGCGCGGCGCTGGTGCGCGATGCGCAAGCGGCCTTCGGCGCCCGCGCGCTGTTTGGCGTGCCCAAGGACGGCCCTCTCAGCCTGATGGCGCCGAAGAAGAAAGTCGCCGAACTCGCCGACTGGCTGATCGCGCGGGGCGCCGAACACGTGACCGTCGCGCAGATGGACTACGTCTTCCAGGCCCGCAACGCCTTGTACGACCGGCTGGTGTCGCGCATCGGGTGAATGACGCGCTCGTCAGTGCGAGCGGAGAGCAATCCAGTCCCGAGTCTGCGGCGTGAGCCGAATAGCTGCCTCGCGCGCGGCCTCTGGATTGCTTCGCTGCGCTCGCAATGACGGCGTGTTCAACGCGCGCCGCTCGCCATGACCATCCGCATGGTCTAGGCTTCACGCTTTCCAGCGCGGACCCGCCTCATGCTTCTCATCATCGGCCTCATTCTCTTCCTCGGCGTGCATATCGTGCCGACTTTCCCGATGGCGCGCGCGAACCTGCGCATGCGGCTTGGCGAGAACGGCTACAAGGGCCTGTTCGGCGTGGTCTCGCTGCTCGGCTTCGTGCTGATCGTGATCGGCTTCGGCGCTGCGCGCATGGCGCCGTGGAACACGGTTCTGTGGTCGCCGCCGGTGTGGACGAAGCACATCGCCTTCGCGCTGATGCTGCCGGCCTTCATCCTTCTCGTCGCGACCTACATTCCCTCGCGGATCCGCGACCGCGCCAAACACCCGATGCTGGCGGCCGTAAAAATCTGGGCGCTCGCCCATCTGATCGCCAACGGCGATCTCGCCGGCGTCATCCTGTTCGCGAGCTTCCTGGCCTACGGCGTCTATGATCGCATTTCCGTGAAACGTCGCGGCGCGCTCGGGCCGCTTGGCGCCAAACGGGGCGGCGTCGTCAACGACATCCTGGTGGTGGTCATCGGCGTGCTTCTGTATGCGTTCATGCTGATCAAGGGACATGCCTGGTTGATCGGCGTGCCGCTGCTGCGGATGTAGTCTCACTCAAACGTGCGATGCGGGGCGTATGTCGCCGCGTTAGATCAGGTTCATGTCTTCACCCAAGCCAGACGAGAACAGGCCATCGCGCCTCCGCGCAGGCCTGTGGCGCGCGGCGCCGCTGCTTGTGCTGGGGTTGATCGGCGCGGGCCTGTGGTGGAGCGGAGTCGCCCGCACGATCTCGGCAGAATCGCTGATGGCGAGCCGCGAGGCGCTGACGCAATGGGTGGCGCAACATCATGCGCTCGCCATGCTGGCCTTCGTCGCGCTTTATATCTCGCTGGCGGCGCTGTGCATTCCCGGCGCGGCTTTGCTGACGATCGCGTCCGGGTTCCTGTTCGGCGCCGTCGCCGGCGCCTTGCTGTCGGTCTTCGCCGCCACCGCCGGCGGAACGCTCTTGTTTCTCGCCGCGCGCACGAGCTTCGGCGATCTGCTGCGCGAGCGCGCAGGGCCGCGCCTGACGCGGCTGCGCAATGGCTTTCAGGCCGATGCCGCCTCCTACATGCTGTTCCTCCGCCTCACGCCGGCGTTTCCGTTCTGGCTCGTCAATCTCGCGTCGGCGCTGCTCGGCGTCGAACTCCGGACGTTTCTCTGGACCACCTTTCTCGGCATGATGCCCGCGACCTTCGCCTTCGCGGTGGCGGGCGTCGGACTCGACTCGGTGGTGGCCGCCCATCAGGCGGCTTACGAAAGCTGCGTGGCGTCCGGCGCGCAATCGTGCATCATGCGCATTCGTCCCATGGATCTCGTCACGCGCGAGCTCGTGCTGGCGCTCGCTGCTGTCGGCCTGCTTGCGCTCATGCCCGTGCTCATCAAAAGATGGCGCGGCCGCAAGGCGTCCGGACCCGCAACACAGGACCACACATGAGCAAGGAATTGACTCCCGATCTCTGCGTCATCGGCGCGGGAGCCGGGGGTCTGTCGGCCGCATCCGCCGCGGCCGCGATGGGCGTTCCCGTCGTTCTCATCGAAAAGGGCGTGATGGGCGGCGATTGCCTGAACCATGGCTGCGTGCCCTCCAAGGCTTTGCTCGCGGCGGCGCATGCTGCGCACCGCGCGCGCAACATGGGCCATCTCGGCGTTTCGGCGCCCGAGGTCCACGTCGACTTCGCCAAGGTGATGGCCCATGTGCGCGCCAGCATTGCGGCGATCGCGCCTAACGATTCGGAAGCGCGCTACCGCGCCATGGGCGTGCAGGTGATCCGCGCCGCGGCGCGCTTCATCGCGCGCGACAAGGTGGAGGCGGGCGGTTTCGTCATCCGCGCGCGCCGCTTCATCGTCGCGACCGGCTCGACGCCCATCCGGCCACCGATCCCCGGGCTCGAGCAGATCCGCGTGCTCACCAATGAGAGCATCTTCACGCTCGATGCGCTGCCGGAGCATCTCGTCATTCTCGGCGCCGGCGCTGTCGGCGCCGAATTGTCGCAAGCCTTCGTGCGGCTCGGCGCACGCGTCACCCTGCTCGACCAGGGCCGCGCACTGCCGCGCGAGGATGAAGAATTTTCCGACGTCATCGCCGCCGCGCTGCGCCGCGACGGCGTCG
>JAQGKM010000047.1 GCA_028290125.1 Hyphomicrobiales bacterium
CCAAGACGCGTGACGACGAGGATCTGCGCCCGCTTGACATCGAGCGATGGTGAACCGCTTTCGATCATTTCCTGCCATTGCGCAGCTTCGACAGCCAGCACGCGCAGGATGGCGGCGTAAGGCTCGAAGGCGCCGTTCTTCGTCACGCCGCGCCATTCGACATTCGCGGTCTTGCCGGGAAGGCCATCGATAGCCACAGCGTGCCCATCCGTCGCGACATGCGCCGGCGTGCGGCGTTTGCCGCGCACGAAGCCGAGCGAGGCGCCAAAGGCCGGAAAGCCGATGTCGAGCGTCCAGCCTGCCAGTCCCTTGCAGGAGAAGCCTTCTGCTGGCCCCGGGTCCGGCACGCAGTGCGGCCGCGCGAGGGTGAGCGGCGTGTAGCGCGACTCGGGACGCGTCTGCGCGCAGGCTGCCGTTGCAATCAGGTCGAGCGCGGCGCCGAGCGTCACGCAAGCGATCCGCCGGCGCGTCATGATCGTTTATCCTTGCACGCGCTTGCCGCAGCCGGCTGAAGGTCGAAGGTGGAGTCGCCGGGGCCGCCGATCAACGCGTCGTTGAGGTCTGGCCCGGTGACGTCATCGGAGATCTTGAGCTTTCCCGGATTGTCGAGCCGCAGCTTGCCGCCCTGGCGCGTGATCAGCAGCATCGAGGCGCCGTCGGTGTCGGGACGACAACTCCAGCCGTTCTCCGTCGCATCGCAGAGGCCGCCGGCACGCCAGATCTGCGGCTTTCCACGCAGCCACACGTTCATGCCGAATTCGGTCGCCTTCGCGTCATAACGGCTGGGCATGATGCGCAGCCACAGGCGCCTCACCTGCTGAGTGCGATGCTGCTGCAAGTGCACGGTGTCGTAGGTGCGCGTGAAACAACCCTGAAGATCCGTGGTCGCCGCCGACGGACTGGCCGCACAGACGAGCATCGCGACAACGCAGGTGCGGTCAAGTTTGAGCAAGCCATGCGCTCCATGTGCAGGGCAATCCCTGAGTCTCGCGATCATGCGCGGCGGGCCGGCATTTGTCCAAGCGCCATGGCGTATTTGCGGCGATCGCGGCGCGAAGGATTGTTGATGCAACCGGACGGGACATCCGGAATTGGAGAGACAAAGCTTTCCGCCATCGCAGGACGAGGTGCGCGCCCGCTCGATCCGGCGGTCAGTCCCAAGGTCGCGACGGTCAACATCCCGGCCTGTCTGGTTCGGGTGACATTGGGTCCTTGAGAGCAGCTCATGAACAGACGTCTCGTGCTCATCCTCTGCGTCGTCCTTGCTGCAGCGGGCGGCTTCTTCTGGTGGAAGCGTTCCTCGCAGCCAGCGCCGCAGGCGGCCGCCCAGACGCCGCCGCCAGTCGAGGTCGGCACCACAACCGTGCAGGCAGCCGAACTGCCTATCGCACTGACCTATGCGGGCCGCATCGCCGGATATCGCGATGTCGAGATCCGCGCGCAGGTCAGCGGCATCCTGGTCGAGCGCGCCTATGAGGATGGCGCCCGGGTGACGTCCGGACAGGCGCTGTTTCGCATCGATCGCCGGCCTTTCGAGGTCGCCCGCGACAGAGCGCGCGCGCAACTCGCGCAGGTGCAGGCGACAGCGCGGCAAGCCGACGAGAACTTCAAGCGCATCGAAGAACTGCAACGCCGGCAGGTCTCCTCCGAGCAGGCCTTCGAGCAGGCGCGCGCGACGCGTGACCAGTCGCAGGCGGGCGTGGAGCTGGCGCAATCAGAACTCAACAGTGCTGAACTCAACCTTGGCTACACAACGATATCGGCTCCGGTCACCGGCACCACGGCTTTGCTGTCGCCGCCGGTCGGCAGCCTGATCCAGGCGCAGCAGACCTTGCTCACCACGCTGACGCAGCTCGACCCGGCCTATGTGAATTTTGCCGTGACCGACACCGAATTCCAGTCGTTTCGAAAGCTCAACCAGCAGCGCGCCAAGCCC
The DNA here is from genome assembly GCA_028290125.1 of Hyphomicrobiales bacterium. Taxonomy (GTDB): domain Bacteria; phylum Pseudomonadota; class Alphaproteobacteria; order Rhizobiales; family Beijerinckiaceae; genus Terripilifer. The sequence goes on from JAQGKM010000047.1 coordinate 1,937, forward strand.
ATCGCCGAAAGCGACCTGCAAGTCGAATTGCAGTTCGGCGACGGCTCCGCTTTTCCGCAGAAGGGGAAGGTGCAGGTGTCGGCCAGTTCGGTGGACGTCGGCACCGGGACCGTGCAGGTACGCGCGATCTTCCCGAACTCCGACGGCGATCTGTTCCCGGGCCAGTTCGTGCGCGTGATCGTTCACGGCGTGACGCTGCCGAACGCGATCGTCGTTCCCAAGCAGGCGATCTCGCAGGGGCCGCAGGGCCCGTTCGTCTACGTCGTCGGCGACAACCAGACGGCGCAGTCGCGCCCCGTGAAGCTTGGAACGGAAGTGCCCGCAGGCTGGGTTGTCCAAAGCGGGCTATCTGGCGGTGAGCGCATCATCGTCGACGGGATCATTCGCGTGCGGCCCGGCGCTGTCGTGAAGGCCGTCGCCATCGAGGCCAAGTCCTCGAGCCAGGCGGAACCGCAGAAATGATCTCTCGCTTTTTCATCAATCGCCCGGTCTTCGCTTCCGTCCTGTCCATCGTGATCATGCTCGCCGGCTTTCTGGCGATGCGCGCGCTGCCGATCTCGCAATATCCGCAGATCGTGCCGCCTGAAGTGGTCATCACGGCGAATTATCCCGGCGCCAATGCGCAGACCATCGCCGAAACTGTCGCAGCGCCGCTCGAGCAGCAGATCAACGGCGTCGAGAACATGATCTACATGCGCTCGACCTCGACGGGCTCGGGCACGATGAGCCTCAGCGTCTATTTCAACATCGGCACGAATCCCGACCAGGCGACCATCAACGTCAACAACCGCGTCCAGCGCGCGCAGGCGCTGCTGCCCGCGGAGGTGAGCCGGCAGGGCGTCACCGTCAACAAGCGCTCGAGCTCGATCCTGCAGGTGCTGGCGATGTCGTCGCCGAGCGGGCGTTACGACACGATCTTCATTTCCAACTACGCGCTGATCAACGTCATCGACGAATTGCGCCGCACACCGGGCGTCGGCGACGCGTCCCTGTTCGGCGCGTCGGATTATTCGATGCGCATCTGGCTGCGTCCCGACAAGGTCGCGCAGTACAATCTGACGCCGAGCGACATCGCCGCTGCGATCCGCGAACAGAATGCGCAATTCGCCGCCGGCCGGTTTGGCGAGGAGCCGATCAAGGATCCGCAGGCCTTCACCTATTCGGTGACGACGCCCGGCCGCCTCGCCGATCCGCGCGAGTTCGAGAACATCATCGTCCGCTCGGACGCGAATGGCGGCGCACTGCGGCTGAAGGATGTCGCGCGCGTCGAACTCGGCGCCCAGAATTACGCGTTCTCGGCCACCTACAACGGCGCGCCCACGGTGCCGATCGGCGTCTACCTCCAGCCCGGCGCCAATGCGCTGGAGGTCGCCGCCGCCGTGAAGTCGACGATGGACCGCATGGCGCAGCGGTTTCCCGAAGGGCTCTCGTACGACATCCCCTTCAACACGACGCGCTTCGTGGAAGTGTCGATCGAGGAGGTGATCCACACCTTCATCGAGGCGATCATCCTCGTGATCCTCGTGGTGTTCCTGTTCCTGCAGAACATCCGTGCGACGATCATTCCGATCATCGCCGTTCCGGTGTCGCTGATCGGCACCTTCGCGGGGATGTATTTGCTGGGCTTCTCGATCAACCTTCTCACGCTGTTCGGCATGGTGCTGGCGATCGGCATCGTGGTCGATGACGCCATCGTGGTGCTCGAAAACGTCGAGCGCATCATGTCGACCGAAAAGCTTCCGCCGCATGCAGCGGCCGTCAAGGCGATGGAGGAGGTCAGCGGTCCCGTCATCGCCATCGTGCTGGTGCTCTGCGCGGTGTTCATCCCGGTGTCGTTCCTCGGCGGTCTGGCGGGCGAACTCTATCGACAATTCGCCGTCACGATCGCGGTCTCGGTGGTGATCTCGGGCATTGTGGCGTTGACGTTGACGCCGGCGCTTTGCGCGCTGCTGCTGAAAGAAACGCATTCGGAACCAGCAGCGCCGTTCCGACTCTTCAACCGCGGCTTCGCCTGGGTGACGGATCGCTTTACGGGTGGTGTTTCATTCCTGCTGCGCCACGTCGTCGTCGGGCTCGCGTTGGTCGCCGCCATGCTGGGCGTGACTTATCTTCTGTTCCAGCGCGTGCCCTCAGGCCTCGTGCCCAACGAGGACCAAGGCTACATCTTCCTCGTCACGGCGCTGCCGCCTGCGGCCTCTCTCAGCCGCACGCGCGAGATCACCAGCAAGGTCACGGAAGGCGCGCGCAAGAACGATGCGATCCAGAATGTCGTGACCTTCTCGGGCTTCGACCTGCTGTCGGGCGCGCAGAAGACGAGCTCCGGCGTGTCTTTCGTGACGTTGAAAGACTGGGCGGAGCGCAAGGAAGACCGACAGGACGCGCGCAATCTCGCGCCGGCCATGAGCGCGCTCAACGCGGGCTTCCGCGACGGCGTGGTGATCGGCTTCAATCCGCCACCCATCCAGGGCATCAGCACGACGGGCGGCTTTGAGTTCTTTCTGCAGGACCGCACCGGCGGCTCGCTCGAAAGCCTATCGCAGGCCGCCCAGAAGGTGATCGCCGCCGCGGGGCAGCGGCCCGAAGTGCGCGGCGTGTCAACGACCTTCAACACGGGCGTGCCGCAATATCGCATTGACGTCGATCGCGACAAGGCCAAGGCGCTCGGCGTGCCGATCCCGTCGATCTTCGACACGATGCAGAGCACGTTCGGCAGCTTCTACGTCAACGACTTCACGCTATTCGGGCGGACCTACCGCGTCAGCCTGTCGTCGGAAGGCGAGTTCAGGCAATCGCCGGACGATCTGCGTCAGGTGTTCGTCCGCTCCAGTTCCGGAAGCATGGTGCCGCTCAATGTGCTCGTCAGCGTGACGCGCATCACGGGTCCGGACGTCGTGGACCGCTTCAACATCTTCCCGTCGGCGCGCGTGCAGGGCAATCCGGCGCCCGGCTATTCGTCCGGCCAGGCGATTGCCACGATGCAGGATGTTGTGGCGAAGACTTTGGGGCCGGAATATTCGATCGGTTGGACAGGCGCCGCCTATCAGGAACTGTCGACGGCGGGCACCGGCAACCAGGGCTTCCTGTTTGGCCTCGTGATGGTGTTCCTCATTCTCGCCGCGCAATACGAACGCTGGTCGTTGCCCATCGCGGTGATCACCGCAGTGCCGTTCGCGGTGTTCGGCGCGATCACGGCAATCTATCTGCGCGGCATCGAGAACGACGTCTATTTCCAGATCGGTCTCGTCACCCTGATCGGCCTCGCGGCCAAAAACGCCATTCTGATCGTGGAATTCGCGACCGACAGGTATCGCGCTGGCGTGCCGGTCTACGAGGCGGCGATGACGGCGGCGCGGTTGCGCTTCCGGCCCATCGTGATGACGTCGCTCGCCTTCATTCTCGGCGTGATTCCGCTTGCGATCAGCACGGGCGCGGGGTCGGCCAGCCGGCATTCGATCGGCACCGGCGTGATCGGCGGCATGATCGCCGCGACCTTCATCGCGATCTTCTTCGTCCCGATGTTCTTCGCGCTGGTCACGCGCGACCGCAAGGTCGATCCCGCCGCGCAGGAGTCGCCACGAGAGCTTCCCGCGGACGATCCGTAAGCAATGACGCGGGCGCGCCATCGCTTGGGGATACACGAAAGGAACCAGCATGCCTGAACACCGCGCCATCAGCGTCACCGGGATCGTGGAAGACGTCTTCGCGCATCGCATGGTGCTGCGCACCGACGACGGCAAGGTGCTGATCGATCTGACGCCCAAGGGCATGGAGAAGATCAGCCTGAAGCCCGGCGACAAGATCACCATCGAGGGCGAGCAGAAGCCGTCCGAAGTCAAGGTGAGCCGCGTCACGCAGAACGGCATGGCGACGGAGATCCACCATCCGGAGAAGCCGCATGATCCCAAACATCATGCGCACGATCCGGCGACGGCGCTGAAGAGCGTTCGCGCCGGTGGCTACGAAGTGATCGGCAAGCCGCGCGGCAAGCCGAAGCACTTCGAGGTGCTGGCGCGGCGCGACGGCGGCCTGCATGAATTGCACGTCGAACTCGATGGCCACATTCGCAAGGCGAAGCCGGTCCAGCCGCACGACCAGAAGTGGGCGGACGAATTGCGCTGAGGAGGGCGACACAGCCGTTTGGCAATGCCGGGCGGCTGTCGTCCATCGAGGTCGGACATGCTGCAGCCACCAGACACATGTGCGCCATCCCATGCGGCCCCGCACCGCCCGCCCGCGCGCGGCCTTCGGGCGCTGCTCAGCCTCAACTTCTTCGTGGCCGACATGCAGGCCGGCATCGGGCCCTTCCTCGGCGTCTTCCTGCTCGCGCACGGCTGGGATAGCGGCTGGATCGGCACGGTGATGACGGTCGGCGGCGTCGCCGGGATGATCATGACCGCGCCGGCTGGGGCCTGGGTCGACGCCACGACCCACAAGCGGCTGTTCGTCATCGTGCCGGGCATCTGCGCCGTTGGCGGCTCGGCCATCATCCTGCTGTCGCAAACTTTCTGGGTGGTGGCGGCATCGCAGGTCGCAACCGCCATCGCGGGCGCGGCGATCGGACCGGCGGTCAGCGGCATGACGCTCGGCATGGTCCGGCAGGCCGGCTTCAACAGGCAGAACGGCCGCAACCAGGCGTTCAATCACGCGGGCAATCTCGTCGGGGCGGGACTGTCGGGTTTTCTCGGCTGGCAGTTCGGGTTCACGGCGATCATCCTGCTGGCTGCCGTGTTCGGCGTGCTCTCGATCATCTCCGTGCTGATGATCCCCGCCGACTCGATCGACCACGCAGCCGCGCGCGGCATGACCGGCGATGACGATGGCGCCAAGGTCAGCGGCCTCGGGGTGCTGCTGGCGTGCAAGCCGCTGCTGATCGTCGCCGCAGCGCTGGCCGCTTTCCATCTCGGCAACGGCGCCATGCTGCCGCTCTACGGACTGGCCGCCGCGGTCGACAAGCGGGGCGATCCCGCGGCCTTTGTCGCGTTGACGATCGTGATCGCGCAAGCCGTGATGATCGTGGCGTCGCTCGTCGCGATGCGGATGGCCGAGAAGGAAGGATACTGGATCGTACTCCTGATCTCCTTCGTGGCTCTGCCGATCCGCGGCCTTGTTGCTGCGTATTTCGATGCAACGTGGGGCGTTTATCCGGTGCAGATTCTCGACGGCGTCGGCGCCGGGCTGCAGAGCGTGGCGATCCCCGGTCTCGTCGCGCGCATTCTCGACGGCACCGGTCGCGTCAATGTCGGCCAGGGCGCCGTGATGACGATGCAGACGGTCGGCGCGGCGCTGAGCCCCGCCATCGGCGGCTGGATCGCGCAGGGCCTGGGCTATCCGGCGATGTTCGTGATCCTCGGGAGTTTCGCGCTGGTGTCGATCGGCCTGTGGGTCGGCTTTGCATCCATCCTCAAGCCGGCCTGCGCGGGCGTGCCGGACGACCCCGCCTTGCGTCGTCTCGCGATCTCGACATGATAGGCGCACATCGAGGCTTGGAACGTGATCGAGGCTTGGCCATGACGGACTACATGCTTGTCAGTTTCAAGACCTGCCCGTGGGTGCAGCGCGCCGCCATCGTGCTGCGCGAAAAAGGTGCGCCATTCGCGTTCAAGCATATCGAGCGGGACAATCGTCCGGACTGGTTTCTGGCGATCTCGCCGCACAAGAAGGTGCCGGTCCTGCGCATCGACGACAGCGTGTCGCTGTTCGAATCGAACGCCATCGCCGAGTTTCTGGATGAGACGATTGCGCCAAGGCTTCATCCGGCAGATCCCGTCGCGCGCGCGCTGAACCGTGCGTGGACCGACTATCTGCCGACCTTCGCGGCGAGCGTCACCGGATGCGCTTACGCGAAAACCGAGCAGGAATATGCGCGCGCGGTCGACAAGATCGACGAACCGCTGGGCAAGCTCGAGCAGGCGCTGGCGCCCTCCGGACCGTATTTCAACGGCGCGGCCTATTCGCTGGTCGATGCGGCCTATGCGCCATTCCTGCAGCGCTACGCGTTTCTGGACCGCATTCATCCGCTGGGCCGGATCGAAAGCTTTCCCAAGGTCGCCGCCTGGTCGGAAGCCTTGCTGGCGCGTCCTTCGACGCACAGCTACCCGCCAGATGAGTTCGAGGCCATGTATCGCGAAACCGTTCGCACGCGCGACGTCTGGCTTTCGCAATATTGCTGAGACGCTAGGCTTCGCGCGGCGAGACGGCGGCGGATTGCAGCGCGATCTCTTCGATCAGGTTGCGAATGTAGCGATGCGCAAGATCGTTCTGCGAACGGCGATGCCAGACGAGATACATCGGCAGATTGTCGTAGCCCGCCGGCCTCTTCCCCTTGAGCGGAATCGGGACCGTGGCGAAGTCCTTCATCAGCGAGCCGGACAGAAGATGCGGCATGGTCGCCAGCATGGACGTGCCTTTCAGAAAGGCCGGCACGCCTGAGAAATTGGGAACCGAAACCGCGATCTTGCGGTGCAGGCCGCTCGCCTCCAGAAGCTTGTCGAAGTTCAGCCGCTCGTTGTCGGTGTAGACGACGGTGACATGCGTCGCGGTCAGATAATCGTCTGCGGTCCGGGGAGCGTCGCGGACCGCCGGGTCGTAATAGCAGGCGTAATGGTCCTGCAGGATGCGTTTCTGCAGGATGTCGGCGCCGTCGGGCGGCAGCGGCGAAATCACGAGATCGCAGCGGTTCGTGCGCAGCATTTCGGCGTTGGGCAGGTTCGACGGGATGGCGCGCAGGCTGACGTGCCGGACCTTTTCGCGCAATCGCTGGAACAGCGCAGGCAGCAACAGGTCGCGCTGGAAATCGTTCGCCGCGATGGTGATGTCGATCTCCGCCGTGTCGGGATCGAACTGCGACCCGCTCGCGAACCGGTGCATGGCTTCAAGCAGCGCCTGCGCGGGTTCGGCCAGGGCCTTCGCATGATCGGTCGCCATGATCCCGCGCCCCGCCCGGACGAACAGGGGGTCGCGCGTGATGTCGCGAAGCCGCTGGATGTTCTGGCTCACGGCCGACTGCGTGAGCCCGAGCTTCACGCCGGCAGCGGTGATCGAGCCCTCATGCAGGACGGTCAGGAACAGGCTCAGGAGATGGCCGTCGAGGTCTCGTAGATCACTTTTTCTCATGGGTTTCATCATTATCAGTAGATTTATCTTTGAGACAGGGGCGGCTACGCCTTTCTCCAGCCCGGTCCGAAGGCCGGGACGACCCTACTGGAGGAGCGGCCCGTGGACGATCTCGCATCTCACGCGCGACCTGTTGCAAGCAGATCAGGCGCGAACCCCTATCCGGAGCTTTTCCGCCGGGATTACACGGCGCAGCCGCCGGCTTTCGCCTCGATCTACAAGACGAGCGTCCTTCGCTCGCCGCGCAATGCGCTGCTGTCGATCGACCATACGCTCTCGGAGACGACCGGTCCGGTGTTCGGCCAGAACGAGCTCGGCCTGCTCGATAACGACCTCATCCTGAATTACGCCAAGACCGGCGAGCCGATCGGCCCGCGCATCATCGTCCATGGACATGTGCTGGACGAGAGCGGGCGCGGTCTGCCCAACACGCTGGTCGAGTTCTGGCAAGCCAATGCGGGCGGGCGCTACCGCCACAAGAACGACACCTATCTCGCGCCGATCGACCCCAACTTCGGCGGTTGCGGGCGCACGCTGACGGACGAAAACGGCTATTACTTCTTCCGCACGATCCGCCCGGGTCCGTACCCGTGGCGCAACTACGTCAACAGCTGGCGACCGGCCCACATCCACTTTTCGCTGTTCGGCAACGCCTTCGCTCAGCGCCTGATCACCCAGATGTATTTCGAGGGCGATCCGCTCGTGAAGGTCTGCCCGATCGTCAACACGATCCCCGACAAGGATGCGATCGACCGCCTCATCGCGCCGCTCGATCTCCATGCATCGGTCCCCGACGACACGATGGCCTACCGCTTCGACATGGTCCTGCGCGGCCGACGTTCGACGCTTTTCGAAAACCGCCTCGAAGGGAATTGACCATGACGCAGCCGCTCACCTATCTGAAGGAAACCGCGTCGCAGACGGCCGGTCCCTATGTGCATATCGGCCTTTCACCGCATCAGGCGGGCTTCGATATCTTCCAGAACAATTTCGACAACAATCTCGCCGGCGCCAGCACGCCGGGAATTCCGATCATCATCGAGGGGCGCGTGTTCGACGGCTCCGGCCATCCGGTGCGCGATGCGCTTCTCGAGATCTGGCAGGCCAATGCGGACGGTCGCTACAACCACCCCGGCGATCGCCAGAAGACGGGAGCCATGGATCCGCACTTCCGTGGCTGGGGGCGCGCCTGCACGGATTTCGACAAGGGTCTCTACCGCTTCTACACGATCAAGCCCGGCTCGGTGATGGGGCGCGAAGGTCGCCCGATGGCGCCCCATGTCAGCTTCTGGTTGGTCTCGCGCGGCATCAACATGGGGCTCAACACCCGCATGTATTTCGGCGACGAGCCCGACGCCAACGCGGCCGATCCGATCCTGTCCGGAATCGAATTGCAGAAGCGTCGCGACACGCTGATCGCCAGGCCGGCCCAAAAGGACGGCATGACGATCTACACCTTCGACATCGTTCTGCAGGGTGAGGGCGAGACGGTCTTCTTCGATGTTTGAATTGGCAGCCTGATACGCGAGGCCACCTTATCCGAACAGGCCAGCAAGCCAGAAGGCCGCCGCCGCCACCGCTGCGGCGGCCGGGATTGTAATCACCCATGCGATGACGATGCTGCCGGCCACGCCCCACCGGACGGCCGAGACGCGGCGCGCGGCGCCCACGCCCACGATGGCGCCGGTGATCGTATGCGTGGTCGACACCGGGATGCCGAGTCCGGTCGCCAGGAACAGCGTGATGGCGCCGCCGGTTTCCGCACAGAAGCCCTGCATCGGATTGAGACGCGTGATCTTCGATCCCATGGTGTGGATGATGCGCCATCCACCAAACAGGGTGCCGACGGCCATGGCGGCCTGGCAGGTGATCACGACCCAGAACGGCACGTAGAACTTGTCGCCGAGATAGCCTTGCGAGAACAGCAGGACTGCAATGATGCCCATGGTCTTTTGCGCATCGTTGCCGCCGTGCCCGAGCGAATAGAGCGAAGCCGAGGCGAATTGCAGCACACGGAAACTGCTGTCCACGGCGAAGGGCGTCTGCCGCACGCAGATCCACGAGACGAGAAGCACGAGGACGAGCGCGAGAAGAAAGCCGATCAAGGGCGACAGGAAGATAGCCGCCGAGGTTTTCAGTACGCCCGAGACGACAATGGCGCTGAGACCGGCCTTTGCCGTGCCCGCCCCGAGGAGGCCGCCGACCAGCGCATGCGACGAACTCGAGGGAATGCCGAACACCCAGGTGACGATGTTCCAGACGATGGCCCCGATCAGCGCCGCGAAGATCACGCGCGGCGTGATGATGCCCGGATCAATGATGCCGGTGCCGAGCGTCTCGGCGACATGCAGGCCGAAGAACAGGAACGCGATGAAGTTGAAGAAGGCGGCCCAGAACACAGCATATTGCGGACTGAGTACGCGCGTCGAAACGATCGTGGCGATGGAATTGGCGGCGTCGTGCAGGCCGTTCAGGAAGTCGAAGAACAACGCGATCGCGATCAGTCCGATCAGGATCGGAACGGTGATGGAAGCATCCATGTCCGGGCGCTCCTAAACGTTCTCGATGACGATGCCGCTGATCTCGTTGGCGACGTCCTCGAAGCGGTCCATCACCTTTTCCAACTGTCCATATATTTCGCTGCCGACGATATACGCCATCGTGTTCGACTGCCCGTAGCGCCGGAACAGATCCTTCAGGCCCTGCTCGTGCAGCTCATCCGAACGCCCTTCGATCCGCGTGACCTCCTCGGTCATCGCCGTCAGCCTCGCGACGTTCTGTCCGATCCGCTGCAGCAACGGTATGGCTTCGGCGAGGATGCGCGACGTCTTGACGATCAGTGAGCCCATCTCCTGCATCAGCGGGTCGAACTCCCGCTGCTCGTAGAGCATGATGGTCTTGACGGTCTTGTGCATCGTGTCGATGGCGTCGTCCATCGACTGGATCAGATCCTTGATGTCGCCGCGGTCGAACGGGGTGATGAAGCTCTTGCGGACAGCGAGAAGAACATCGCGCGTGATGGCATCCGCCTCGTCCTCCAGGCGGATGACGGCCCGGCACTGGTGCTCGAGCCCCTCGCCACCCTGTAGCAGCTTCTCCAGAGCCTCGGCTCCGCCCACGACCGTATTGGCGTGGCGGGCGAACAGATCGAAGAAGCGATCTTCGCGGGGCATCAAGGCCCGAAACCAGTCCAGCATTTTGTCTTCCGATCGCGACTGCAAGCGGCGCGACCATAAGCCATGCCTCAGTCCGGAAACAAGCCATGGCTTGCGCCATGATGGCTGCGTCGTGGACGGACCCAATCGGCCGGTGATGCATTTCCACGTCTCAACAACAGCGGGCGCCCTCGATGAAGACCTCACTGAATCTGTCAAGACGCGGCGTCGTTGTGGCGGGCTGCGCCGGTCTCGCCTCTCTTGCAGGGGGCCCTGCTCACGCGCAATCGCCGCCCGCGCGCGAACCGCTCGATGTCGGCGGCGTCCAGGAGCGTGGCTTGAAGTTCGACCCGATCGCGGCCGCGACAGAGCCGGCCCAGAAGCCGAAGCCCGGCCCCCTCCCGCCGGCGGAACGCGTGGGTTTTGCGATCGCCGGTCTTGGACGTCTGGCAGGCGAAGAGGTCATCCCGGCTTTCGGGGAATGCCGTCGCTCTCGCATCGCGGCGCTCGTCTCGGGGTCGCCCGAAAAGGCTGCGGCGGTCGGCAAGTCGCTGGGACTGGGGACGTCCGCGCTCTACGATTACGAGAGTTTCGACCGCATCGCCGACGATCCCTCGGTCCAGGTCGTCTATGTGATCACGCCCAACGCCCTGCACAAGGATCTCGTCATCCGCGCGGCGCGGGCGAAGAAACACGTGCTCTGCGAAAAGCCGATGGCGACCTCGTCGGCGGATGCGCGCGAGATGATCGAGGCCTGCGATCGCGCCGGCGTGAAGCTCATGATCGCGTACCGATCGCAATACCAGAAGCATCATCGCCGCCTGCTGGGCGATATGCGGTCCGGCCGCTTCGGAACGATCAAGATGATCGAAGCCGTGAACGTGCAGGCGCAGGGCGACGTACGGCAATGGCGTCTTCGGAAAGCGCTCGCGGGCGGTGGATCGCTGCCGGACATCGGCCTTTATTGCCTGAACGAAGCGCGTTTCCTGACGGGCGAGGAGCCGGTCGAGATTTCGGCGCAGATCTATTCGACGCCCGGCGATCCGCGCTTTGCGGAGGTGGAGGAGAGCGTCGCCTTCACGCTGCGCTTTCCGTCAGGCGTGCTCGCTTCATGCTCGACCAGCTACGGCGCCCACAAGAGCCAGCATCTCCTCGTCAACGGAGAACGCGGCTGGGCGCGCATGGACAAGGCCTTCGCCTACCGCGGACAGGCGCTCCATATCGGCTCCGTTGAAAACGGCGCCGAGGTCGTGGAGACGGTCGGCGTCGAGGTCACGAACCAGTTCGCCGACGAGATCGACCACATGGCGCAGTGCGTTCTCGAGGGTCGCGTGCCACGTACGCCGGGGCAGGAGGGTTTGCAGGATCACGTGCTGATGGAAGCCATCTACGAGGCGGCGCGGACCGGCCAGACCGTCAAGCTGGGACCCGGGGGCGCCCTTGATGCGACACGCGGGCCGCCTCTTGGCGAACCCGGCTGAGTGTTTGCAAACGCTAAATAGCCGACATTAGTTAAAACTGCTTGTTGAACTACTTCGAAAGTTCTCTGTTGAGGCTCCGGGGCAGCTGGAGCGTACATGCGTAACTTGGTTCGACTTGCCTTGCTGGGCGCGATGACTTTGGCCGTGCCGGTCCAAGTTCATGCGCAGGACGTGACTCCGGACTTCGTCCTCTCTCTCCTGCGCTTCGGCGTGGAATGCAGGCGGCCCGCCATGCCGCGGCAAGCCTACATCGGCGACGCTGCGCGGTTCGCCGTCAGCATTGAGCGGGCCCAGCCCCCATCCGCAGACGGCGTTGCGCAACCCAACGAACGCGTCACCTACCGGGCTTTTTACAAAGATCTCGGCGAGCCCGAAATCTCGGACAGCAGCGTGGTGTTGCGTTGTAGGGCGAATGCAAAATGCATGGCGGCTTACAAGAAGAGCGGGATCGAACGCGCGGGCAGCATCCGGCTGGAAACCTGCAGCGCGCGAACAGCGACGCTCGTAGCGGGCGCCACGCGTCAGTTCATTCGAACCGGCCAGTAAGTTGAAGTGGTGAAGTAAGCGAGTTTAGTAACAGGAGGCGTAGATGACAGCATCAAACTGGAAAAGGCGTCTTGTTGCGATAGCCGGGATGATGATGGTCGCCTCCGCTCACGCGGATGAGTTCGGCGAACTGCCGAAAAACCTCGATGCAGACGAGCAGACGCAATCGTCAGGCGCGCGTCCTGATTTCCGGGAGCTGTTGCGCCATGTCTCGCCGACCGGCAAGGCAGAAGCCGCCGAGTCCAATGCGCCGCCGCCGAAGCAGGACGATGAACAGGACGCATCCGCGCCGCTGCAGCGCGGATTGGCGGCCTGGTACGAGCATTCGGGCAAGACGGCCAGCGGCGAGACCTATACGCCCGACGGCCTGACTGCCGCGCACAGGACGCTGCCGTTGGGCACGAATGTCCGCGTTGTCTACGAGAAGACCGGCAAGGCCGTGACCGTGCGTGTCAACGATCGCATCAGCCTCAAGGCGATGCATCGGCTTCCGCTGGCGATCGAGCTCTCACGCCAGAGCGCGCAGGAAATCGGTCTGGATGGCGTCGGCGAAGTTTCGATCTACGCGTCCGGCGAGTAAGGCTCGCGCACTCAGTCCTTGAGCAGCGTCTCGCTGTGGGCGTGACATACCCATGCCTCGCCGGTGCGCACCCAGGTGGACATGTCGGCCGCATGCAGATCCTGTGACTCGCCCTTGACCGTCACGGTTTGCCTGACCGTGTAGGCGATAATGGCGACATCGGGCGCGGGACTGGAAACTTCGACCGCGTCGAAGGCATAGGATTCCAGGATCCAGTCGTCATCTTCCGTCATCTTCTGCATCGTGTCGCGCGCGATGCGCGACACGCCACGCGCGCCAGTGACCAGGCTGACCTCGCCCGAGAGACTGGCGGCCCTCGCGCCATCCTTGGCTTTCATGGCCTCCCAGTAAGACTTTTCGAGCGCGATGATTTCATCTCTGGTCAGCGAGCCATGGGTCATGAAACCCTCCTGACGTGCGTGGCAGGAACGCTACTCGAACGTGCCCTGCTCGGATTCGTAGGCGCGCAGGGCGGCTTGCTCTTCGGGCGAGAAATACTTTTCCCACTTCTCGAGCGCGCTTTCGAGCGGCGTCAACTGACGCTCCGCTGCCGCTTCCTTCGCCGCGCCCGCAGGCTGCGCTCCCGGGTCGACTTGTTTCAGATCAGCCATCGCCATCCTCCCGTCGTGACCACGCCGGTTAACGGCGGGCCTCGGGGCCGGTTCCTCATGCGCAGTTTGGTTGCTCGTCCGTCGGGCAGGAACATTGGTCGCAGCGCGACGTGGAACCAGTCGAGCTCGCGACGCGATTACGATGGCCAACAGGTTTTAGGAGAACGACATGAAAACCGAAGACATCAAGCCGCATATGGAAGTGATCGGCGCCGACGGCGTACACGTCGGCACCGTCGATCGCGTTGACGGCAAGCGCATCAAGCTGACCAAGGCCGATTCCGGCCAGGGTGCGCACAAGGACCATCACCACTACGTCGAACTTGGCCTCGTGGCCGACGTCGACGGTGGAAAGGTCCGGCTCTCGGCCAACGCTGCGGTCGCGATCACGCTCGAGGAAGAAGAGTCCGGCAAGTCGGTCTGACGCTGCTGCCTGAAGGCGAGCGGTCCAGCTGGGCCGCTCGCCTTTCTTTTCGAGGTTCTTATTGTTCCCCCATTGGGATTTTGATTCCCAAACCCCCGTGATTATCCGATCGCACGCGATACCCTAGGTTCTCGTCGGAGCCGGAGGATCGCCATGACTGCCATTATCGACAGTGCCGAGGACATCTTCACGCTCGTCAACACGTTCCACACGACGAGAGAGCGGCAGGGCGCCATAGCCGCGTCGCTCAGCGAATTCACCGAATGGGTGGCGCGCAATCTCCCGGGCTTCATCGGCGCATCCGTGCATGTCAGCCTCACAGGCGATCGCGTCCTGAATTACGTTCAGTGGCGCAGCTCCGAAGACCTCCAGGCCATGTTGGCCCGAGCTGACGCCAAGGCCCACATGGACGAGGTGGCTGCCCTCGCGGACCGCATCGATCCCGTGCCTTATCGCGTCGCGTTCGTCGGGTCCTGGCGATGAGCCGGGTTCTGGTCGCAGCTCTCGGGACTGACGCGCGTGTCATCAAGCCGGCGCGGCGGCGCTCGCAATGAATTTCCATCTTCACATCTATTGCAATTCGCTCCTGACAACGGACCCTTGAATGAAACTTTTCACGATACCGGGCACCTGCGCCCTGTCGGTGCATATCGTGCTGGAATGGATCGGCACGCCCTACGAGCTCGACGTCATGGCTCGTGGCGACAACACTTCGGCCGCCTACCTTGCAATCAACCCCAGTGGCCAGGTGCCGGCGCTGGGGCTCGAGGATGGCAAGGTGCTGACGGAGGCGGCTGCGATCCTGACCTATCTGGCGGATCTCTATCCCGAGGCTGACTTGGCCAATGGAAGCAGCGACTCCTACGCGCGCTATGAGCTCATCCAGCTGCTCAGCATTCTGACCGGGGAAGTGCACGTTGCGTTCAAACCCTTCTTCGCTCCGCAACGATTCCTCGGCGATGAAGCGCAGTTTCTGCATCTGAAGGACCAGGCGTTCGAAACGCTCAAACCGCTTCTCGCGCGTCTCGACGAGCGTCTCGGCGCTGCGCGCTGGATCCTGAACGACCGGCGATCCGTCGCTGACGCCTATCTCTATGTCCTGCTGCGATGGGTCGACTATGCGCCCTACGGCATCAAGGCGTTTCCAGATCTGGCCCGCTTTCGACTCCTCATGGAAGACGACCCGGCGGTTCAAGCAGCACTCCGGGCGCAAGGAATGAATCCAGTGGGAGCAGGGGCATGAGCGAGACCGTTCACGAAAACAAGGGCATGCAAGCGGATCGCCTGGCGGCCTACAGCGACGGCGTGATCGCCATCATCGTCACCATCATGGTGTTGGAGCTTCACGCCCCGACGTCTGCCGATCCGAACCTTCTCCTGCACCTCGGGCCGACGGCGAGCGCCTACGCGCTCAGCTTCCTGCTGGTCTCGATCTACTGGGTGAACCACCATCATCTGCTCCATTCCAACCGACGGATTGGATCGGACGTTCTCTGGTTCAATATCCTCTGGTTATTCTGTCTGTCGTTGTTCCCGTTTGCGACAGCCTATGTGAGCGGCACACGCGGTGCGCCAATCGCCATCGCGATCTACGCCTGCCTGGGCACGGCGACGGGTCTTGCGTTCTTCCTGCTGGGCAACAGCATCAGCAGGCGTAACGCCGACGTTGCGATCGTCAGCAAGATTGCAGTTTCGCGACAGCGCAAGAACATCGCCGCGCTCGCATTCAACATCCTGGCCGTACCGCTGGCGTTCGTGTCGGTGCCCGTGGCCCTTTTGTGTCTGGCAGTGCCGGCAATCGCCTATTTCCTGCCGGATCGACGCGTTGAAAGTCATGCGCCACCACTCGATCGACGTTGATCGGGCGAGGTGGACGCGGAAATTTGAGGAGACTGGCGCACCCGCCCCGATTCGAACGGGGGACCTTTGCCTTCGGAGGGCAACGCTCTATCCAGCTGAGCTACGGGTGCAGAGCGGGCCGAAGCCCGCGTGCGCTTTTGTAGCTGATCTGCCGCAGGGCTGCAATCGGGGAGGCCTTACCTTGCACGCATCCATGTCAACGTGATCGGAGGGCTGCCGGCAGGCGCCGGGTTGAGCGTCTTGAGCTCTCCCTCCGAGAGGATGAATTCGCGCTGGGCAGTCGTGCCTTCCACATTCGGCCAGGAACTGCCTTCGTAGGTGAAAGCGATCACCTTCCTGGCTGCATCGACCTTGTAGGTGCCGAAGTAGCTCAGCGTCTGTTCCGCGGCCCGCTTGTGATCTTCCGATGAACCGCCGAGGCGACCGGGAGCTGCGTATTTGGGGCGGTCCGCGCGCATCTGGTGCTGCGAGAAGAAGCCGTTTCCATCCAGGATGAGCAAGCCCTTGGGTGCAGGGCCCCAGAGTTTATCGTCTTCGCCGGTGTTCGTGTCGGTGATCGATTTCAGCCGCCACGTTCCTGTCAGCTCGGACGTTTGCGCAAGAAGTTGAGAGCTGATCACCGTGAGGGTAGCGAGGCTTGCGAGACAGCGCGCTGCGAGCGGGTGCATGTGCATCCTCCCTTGGTCAGGCTCCGGGATGTTGCACTGACAAAATAGCGTGCCCGATTGTTGCCGTCGATACCAAACTGCAAGTCTGGCGCGGCCCGTGTTGAGCGACTCAGCCGACGAGAGCCGCGCAGACGATGTGCATGTCCCTGATCGCACGGACTTGTTCCAGCGATCGGATCAGCCCCAATCGGGCGCAGGAGCGAAGACGGACGCGGCGTCGAGATTTCATGCGAGCTCCTTACCGGACCGGTTTGACACGCGGCTGATCCGCATCGGATAGGGCCGAAACGGTTAACGGATCATGAATACGAAACCGCACCATGCCGACCGGCCGCTCGCATTCAGCCGTTGCCGACCGCTCTCGCGTAGACGGACTCGTAATTCTCGCAGGCGTCCCGCCAGCCAGCCGCGCGTTGCATCGCCACCGTGCGCATTCTGTTCAAACGGGCTTTGGATCCGAAGATCCCGAAAGCTCTCACCAATGCGCCCTGGAAGGCAGCCGAAGATGGCGTCTTGAACAGCAGGCCGTTGATCCCGTCCTGTATCGAGTCGGCAAGTCCGCCGACGCGATGAGCGATCGGCAGCGACCCGAATTTCTGAGCATACATCTGGCTGAGGCCGCACGGCTCGAAACGCGACGGCATCAAAAGGAAGTCGCTTCCCGCATAGACATTCTTGGCTTCGCATTCGTCGAAGCCGATATGCGCCGCGACCTGCCCCGGATGCCGATCGACCAGCTCCCGGACTTCATGCTCCAGATGTCTTTCGCCCGTTCCGGTGATGATCAGCTGACCGCCGGCGGCGACGATCTCGTCCGCGGCTTCGACGACCAGATCGATGCCCTTCTGCTGAACCAGCCGCGACACGACGGCGAACAGGGGACCGCGCGAGACAGCAAGCCGAAAGTGCTTGCGGAGCGCGATCGCATTCTGTCGTTTGCCTGCCCAGTCGCCGCTCGCAAAGTTGCGAACCAGACTCGGCTCGAACCGCGGATCCCAGACTTCATCGATCCCGTTCAGGATGCCTGTGAGCCGCCCCTCTGCGGCACGTGTCCGCAAGAGGCCATCGAGGCCGCAGCCGGATGTCGGAGACACGATCTCGCGGGCATAGGTCTCGCTCACCGTCGTCACATGCGAGGAGTAGAAGATGCCGGCCTTGAGAAACGACAGCTGATCGAAGAACTCGACGCCGTTGACGTTGAACGCCTCTCCGGGGATGCCAAGGCGCCCGAGAGCCGATGCGGGGAACAGGCCCTGGTAGGCGAGATTGTGAATCGTGAAAACGGTCGGGATCCTGACATTGCGCCAGGCCATGTACGCTGGCGCGAGGGCCGTCGGCCAATCGTTTGCGTGAACGAGCTGCGGACGCCAGTTCGGATCTCCAGCTCCTGACGCCATCTCGGCTGCGGCGAGGCTCAAGCAGCCGAAGCGGACATCGTTGTCCGACCAGTCCTGACCATGGATGTCGAGATAAGGGCTGCCGTCCCGCTCAAACAGCTGTCGTTGCACGACCACGTAAATCGGCATGCCGTCTTCAGTGTCGAATCTCGCCAGATCGCAGCCGGGAATATTTGCTGTTCCGGGTAGTTTCGCGACGATCTCAAGATCCTTCGCGCGCGCGAGAACCTGCGGGTAGCCGGGGATCAGCACGCGGACGTCGTGACGCTTGCGAAGCGCCCTCGGCAGAACGGCGGAAACGTCGCCAAGTCCGCCTACCTTTACGAAGTCGGCGAGCTCGGAGGTCACGAACAGAATCCTGTGACCCGGACTTGCTTTACCTGCTGCAGCCGGTAACGAGAAAACGCTCATCCTGCCGTCCCCGCGACGCAGCATGGTTGCTGCTTATTGTGCATAGCAACATAAGCGTTAATAGAAAAAGCGTGGCCGTAGGGATGTGCGATTCTGAACGTACAAAGTAGCTCCGACACGGCAAGAGACATCGTCCGCCGTCGCCCAAGCTTCGCCGTTTACCGGCGGGTCATGACGCCATCTCCCGACGCAGGCGAGAGAGCCGGGCCGGGACGATAGCTGCGCGTCGCGAGAACGCCGATGACGACGAACATCACCAGCGCCACAAGCTGTGCAACGAGGAACGGTGTCTCGGATTGCGTGGGCGCAAAACCATTGAGAAATGCGATCTTCTGGAACGCCTGCGCAACGCCGACGAAGACCAGCAGGTAAAGGCTTGCCACCATGCCGATCGCGAAGATCCAGCGCCAGGCGCCCGTCAGATGGAAGAGATAGAACGCCATCAGCACGAGCGCGAGAATGCCGAGCGCCAGCACGCCCGTGATCACCGCCGGCGTGACTCCGTTCAGCGGAAAGAGAAAGCCGGTCAGGCTCGTGAGGACGGCCGTCGCAAGGAAGAGGTGCGTGGCGCGTCGAAACGAACCGTTGCGAAACAGGCCAGTCACCGCGACGGCGCCGGCTGCGATCGCGATAAGGCTGATGAGTGTATGAAAGGTTGTGAGCGCGGAGAGGGACATCTTGCAAACTCCACTTCGATCATCGAGGCGATCAGCGGGTCAAGAGCATTCCGGTCATGCGACGGCGCGACGGGCGCCGACACAAAAGCCTAATCAATCCGCGGAGGTCCTGCAATCGGCAGGGTCGCTGCTATCCCTTCAGCGGATCATGGCCCCAGTTCATCAGCGAATAGCGCCAGCGCGTGTCCGTCACGTCGCCCGAGGGCTTCTGCGCGAGGTGGCGATGGACGTAACCGACAACCTTGCGCATGTGCGCGTAATCGTCGTCGGTGAGGTCGGCCTTTTTCGTCCGAAGGATCTCGACGATCCGCCGTCCTGAATGATGCCCGACCGATTCAGGGCCGCCGGCGTCTGACTTCGCCTGGCCGCCCGCCCAGCCGACCTCTTTCGAGTGTTCGCTCGTCAGCCAGCGTTCCAGCTCGGCCGGCGCCATGTTCACAGCCGTCCGGAAATCCGCATACGCGTCGTCGTGCGTCGTCTCGCTCATGCCACCACCGCTCTACGGAGTTTGTGCCTCACATCAGCTTGTCGAGCGTGATCGGCAGGTCGCGCACGCGCTTGCCTGTCGCGTTGTAGATCGCATTGGCGATCGCCGCGCCCGTGCCGGTGATGCCGATCTCGCCAATGCCACGTGCGCCCATCGGCGCGTGCGGATCGGGGATGTCGGTCCACATCACCTCGATGTCGGGGACGTCCATGTGCACGGGCACGTGGTACTCCGCGAGGCTGGGGTTCATGATGCGGCCGTTGCGCTCGTCGAACTGCGTCTCCTCCATCAGCGCAAGGCCGAGGCCCATGATGATGCCGCCGCGAAACTGGCTGGTGGCGGTCTTCGGGTTGAGAATGCGTCCGCAATCGAAGGACCCGAGGAAGCGGCTGACGCGCGGCTCACCGGTGATCGTGTTGACGCGCACTTCGCAGAACATCGCGCCGTGGCTGTGCATCGACCAGTGCATCGTCTCGAGCGGATCGGGCGCATTGGCCTCGACCGTGATGCTCTCGCGCCGCGAGCGGCTGAGGATGGACGCGTAGGTCTCGTGCCGCCCGGGTTCTTCCAGATGGCTGAGGCCGGCGTCACGCCCGCCGACCTGGTCCGGGCTCAGGCCCGCAAGCGGCGAGTCGTTGCCGGCGATTTCGATCAATCGCGCCACCAGCGCACGATGCGCCGCCGTCACGGACGCGCCGATCGAGGCCGTCTGTTGCGATCCGCCCGCCAGCACCACGCCCGGCATGGTGGAATCGCCATACAGGAAGGTGACGGCGTCGAGCGGCAGGCCGAGCCTGTCGGCCACCACCTGCGTGTGCGCCGTCGCGGTGCCCATGCCCATTTCATGCGCGGCGATCTCCACCGTCGCGTGTCCGTCGGCGCTCAGCGTGATGCGCGCGGCCCCGCCGGGCATGCGATAATACGGATAGGTCGCGGTGGCGCATCCCACGCCGACGAGCCATTCGCCATCGCGTGTCGCGCGTGGCGTCGGCTTGCGCCGGCTCCAGCCGAAGCGTTCGGCGCCGCTGCGCCACGCTTCCGCGAGATTGCGAGACGAAAACGGCAGGCCCGACAGCGGATCCTTCTCGGGCTCGTTGCGCAATCGCAACTCGATCGGATCCATGCCGAGTTTTGCGGCCAGTTCGTCCATGGCGCATTCGAGGCCGAAGGTGCCGACGGATTCGCCGGGGGCGCGCATGAACGTGTTGCTGAGCATGTCTAGCTCGACCGTTTGCACGTCGAGCTTCATGGTCTCGCTGGCATAGGCGCTTCGGGCCGGCAGGATGAACGGCTCGGGCAGTGCGTTGCGCGCGGTCTTCGCCACCGTGCCTGTGTGAATGAGGGCCTTGAGCGCGCCCTCTGCATTGGCGCCGAGCGCCACGCGCTGCTCGGTGAGCGTGCGGCCGCCGACCATTCGGTAGACGCCTTCGCGCGACAATGTGAGGCGGACCGGGCGATTCACGAGTCGCGCCGCCGCAGCCGCGAGGATCTGGTGCTGCCAAAGACATTTGCCGCCGAAGCCGCCGCCCACGAAAGGCGAGGTCACGACAACGTTCTCTTCCGGCATGCCGAACATCTGCGCAATCGACCAGCTCGTGTGCGCGACAAGTTGCGAAGCGTCGTGCAGGCGAAGCTTGTCGCCGGTCCAGTTCGCCGTGACGGAATGCAGTTCGATGGCGTTGTGATTGTGGCGCGGTGTCGTGAAGTGTGAGTCGATCGTGACGGCGGATTCGCCGAAGGCGGCGTCGGCGTCGCCAATCTCGTCATGCAGCGCATGGCCCATGAACAGGCCTGTCTTCGAGCCACGTGCGCGCGCTTCGGCAAAATCGGTCAGCGCCGCCTCGGATTCGTAGCTCGCGTGCACGAGCGACTTGGCGTGGTCGGCCTGTTCCTGGCTGTGCGCGAGAACGACCGCGATGGGCTCGCCGTTCCAGCGGACCTTGTCGTCCTGCATGACCGGCGCGTCGTCGCCGCCGGCAGCCTTGGGCGCGGACAGGAACGCCGGCGGCGACTTCATCCGCGGCGCGTTCTGATAGGTCATGACGGCGATGACGCCGGGCGCCGCTTCAGCCTGGCGCGTGTCGAGGCTCGCGATGCGGCCGCGCGCGATCGTGCTGTAGACGAGCGATGCGAACACGACGCCGTCGACCGGAATTTCCGCCGCGAACGGAGCCGCGCCGGAGACTTTCAACGCGCCGTCGACGCGTGAGATCGGCTTGCCGACGTGCCCGTGCCGATGGGCGATCAGCGGGTCCGGAACGCCGCCCGGAATCCAGCTGTCGGGCGCGAGGGCGACGGCCGTCGAGACAACGTTCTCGACCAGTCCTTGCGCGAGTTGCTTCGCGTCATTGACGATGCTCATGCTTCGACTCCGGCGAGTTCGACGAGAACAGCGACGATGGCGCGTCGCGCGAGTTCGATCTTGAAACCGTTGTGCGACAGCGGCTCGGCGTCGGCGAGTTCGGCGGCAGCGGCGGCGCGGAAAGCGTCTTCCGTCGCGGGCCCGCCACGAAGCATCGCCTCGGCTTTCGATGCACGCCACGGTTTGTGGGCGACGCCCCCGAGCGCGAGGCGCACATCGGCGATCTTGCCGTCCTTGATGTCGAGCGCCGCCGCGACCGAGACGAGCGCGAAGGCGTAACTCGCCCGGTCGCGCACCTTGCGGTACGTCGAGCGCGCGGAGAACGACAGCGGCGGCAGTTCGACGGCCACGATCAGATCGGCGGGATGGAGCGTCGTGTCGAGATCGGGCCGATCACCGGGCAGGCGATGGACGTCGCCAAAGGGAATCTTGAGCTCCTGGCCGTCGCGCTGGATGTGAACGACGGCGTCAAAGGCTGCGAGCGCAACGCACATGTCGGAGGGGTGCACGGCGACGCAGGACGAGGATGCGCCCAACACCGCATGGTTTCGATTGAAGCCATCGATGGCGTCGCAGCCCTGCCCGGGCTGGCGCTTGTTGCAGCTCGATCCCTCGTCATCGTAAAAATAGGTGCAGCGCGTGCGCTGAAGCAGATTGCCGCCGACCGTCGCCATGTTGCGTATCTGCGCGGAAGCGCCGGAGACGATGGCGCGCGACAGGGCCGGGTAGCGCGTGCGAACGAGCGTGTCTTCCGCCACCTTGGTGTTGCGGGCCGCCGCGCCGATGAGCAAACCGCCCTGCGGCCCTTCTGCGATGGCGCTCGACAGACCCGTGACGTCCACCAGCGCCGTCGGGCGCTCGATGGTTTCGCGCATCAGGTCGACCAGATTGGTGCCGCCGCCGAGGAATTTTGCAGCGGGCTGAAATTTGCTGGCGGCGTCGGCTGCGCTCGTGGCGCGCGCATAGGTGAACAGGTTCATTCCGCAGCCTCCTGGCGCGCGTCGAAGATGGCGTCGATGATTCCGTTATGAGCGCCGCAGCGGCAGAGATTTCCGCTCATCCGTTCGCGCGCTTCATCGCGGCTGAGCGTGAGCGTCGTCGAGGCCAGATCTTCCGTGACGTGACTGGGTACGCCGCGCCGGATTTCGTCCATCATGCCGACAGCCGAGCAGATCTGACCGGGCGTGCAATAGCCGCATTGAAAACCATCGTGGTCGATGAAGGCCTGCTGCAGGGGATGCAGGGAGCCAGCTGTTCCGAGGCCCTCGATCGTGACGATGGAGCGTCCCTCATACTGCACGGCGAGCGCCAGGCAGGAGATCACGCGCTCGCCGTCGACCAGCACGGTGCAGGCGCCACAAGCGCCCTGATTGCAGCCCTTTTTCGTCCCCGAGAGGTTCAGCCCGTCGCGGAGCAGGTCGAGGAGCGTGACGCGAAGATCGTCGGGAAGCGGTACCCCGGTTCCGTTGATGGTGATCATCCTCAATCCTCGCAAATTATAGGGCGGCGCCGCATGCCAAGAACAAAGGAACGTGCGGCTGCTCCGTTTGGCCAACGTCTCTTCAGATATTTTCAGTCACAGCTTCGCGAGCCGCGCTTACAATTTAGGCAGCCGTTCAAAAGAGAAATGCGGGCCACTGGCCCGCATTCCGAGAAGCTTCCAACCGGCGCCGCATTACGGCAGCGGCGAATGTTACTTGAGGTCGTCCGGCACCTTGCCGCCGTTGGCGGCGAGTTTGGCCATGACCTGCTTGTGCAACCAGATGTTCATCGTGGCCGAGTCGTTCTCATCGCCCGTATAATGCAGATCCGTGGCGAGTTCCTTGCGGGCCGCGAGGCTGCTGTCGAGACCCACGAGTTTCATGAGATCGACGATCGAGCTGCGCCAGTTGAGTTTCTGACCAGCTTTCGCGGCCATGCCGTCGAGCACTTCCGCAACATCGACCTGCTGGCCGGTCGCCGCGCCCGGCGTGGGCTGGGGAGCGACGCCCGATGAGGCGGTCGTTCCCGCGGTGGGCGACGATCCCGCAGGCGCGGCTTCCGCCGCCTGTGCGGGATGGCCGAAGATCTTCGAAATGATGTTGCCGAGCATGCTCATGTTTGTCTCCTTCAAGTAGATATCGTGCGCCGGCGCGGCTTACTGTCTTTGGCCTGACCAGATCTCGCTGTCGTCAGGCACCCGTCCGTTCGGCGTCAGGTGATCGATCGAGGACGGCAGTTCCACGGACAATTCATCGAGCAGCTGGTCGCGCGGCATGCCGGTCTGCTGTTCAAGCTCGCTGAGCGTGTCGGGACCGAGCGCGCGCGCCATGTCGTGCGGCGCGATCTGCTTGTTCTGACCCGAGCCGACCCAGGAATCGACGTGATCGCCGAAGCCGCTGCCACGCAATTGCTCAAGCAGGCCGCCGAGCACGCCCGACACGCCGGCTCCGCCAAGCAGGCCGCCCAATGCGCCACCCAGGCCTCCGCCACCCAAGCCTCCGCCACCAAGCCCGCCGCCACGGCTCAGGCTGCCCGCATCCATGCCGGCACCGGTCTGGCCGCCGCCCAGGAGGTCGCCCCAGCCGCCCGGCTGCACGCCGGTCTGGCCGCTTTGTATTGTGGTTGTTCGCGAGGTGACGCTTTGCGCCGCCTTCGCCGCCAGCAGCAGCAGGATGGCCTTGACCATCGGCGACGTGCTGGATGTCGAGGACGTGCGCGAACCTGCGCCGCCACCCAGACTGCCGATCAGTGAATCCAAGAGACCCATGGCGCCCTCCATTTGCTGCCGGACAACGGCGCGGGAGGCGACTTGGTTCGAGACGCGTACGATTGAAAGCGGAGCAGGCGGCCACAAACAAAAAAGGCGAGCCCGAGGCCCGCCTTTTTTACCAGGATCTCAGCCGCTCACGGGATGGCGATGCGCCGGCGCGTGGTGCGGCGCTCGACGATGACGGCACGGCCCGATGCCGACGGACTCGCGGGCGCAACGCGCTGAATCGTGGTGGCGCGCCGCTGGGCGCGCAGCGCCACAGCGCGCACTTCGTCCTCCGACACGCCCATGAGCTGCGCCGCGACCTCGATCTGGCTCGCCTGATCCTCGGTGAAGCATTGTGCGGCTTCGAGCGCTTCTTCGATCGTCGGAGGATCGTGGCGCACGCGGCGTCCGCCGTATTTCGTCTTCCATGCAGCAGGCATGTCGTTCACTCGTCTCAGTATCTCGGTGTCGGTGCGTTCCGCTTTTACGCGAGTGGACGCGAATATCCAACAACCTGACACGCATTTGCTGCGGATGCACGAGCAAAGCTTGGGCAGCGGGCGGCCGCATGGCAGCCCTGCAATTCATGCGGAACAGCGTGCCGCCCCCAGCGTTCAAAGCAGGGAAGCGTCACGCGCGAGACGTTTCCAGCATCAAGATCGCACGATGGGACACATTCAATGACATGGCGCGTCCGTTACTACAGTCCGTCGCTGCAGCATGAAATGCAGTCACCCGATTATCCGACCGAAGCGGAAGCGCTCGCGGCGGCGTGGGACATCGCCCAGCTTGCCGGCCAGATTTCCGCGATCGAAGGCCCCGATGGCGAAATCGCCGGCACGGATGAGATCGAGGTCTGGTTTCGCGAGCATAACCTGGTGATGCCGCCGGTGCGCGAGCGCTAGCCCGGGGTTTCATCGTGCAGGCGCTGGCTTGCGGCGCCGAGCCCCGCCGTGAGCACTGCGAGGCGCTTGGCGCAGAAGTCCCGTAATCTTACCGCGCTGGCGGGATGGGATTTCAGGATTCGCAGGAATGCTGTTCGGGGCAGCAGCAGGACTGCGCTGGCTTCCACCGCATCGGCCGTGCTGCGTCGCTCCGATTCAACGAGAAGCGCCATTTCGCCAATGAGGCTGCCGGGTGTGACGACGACCTGTGCGCCGCCGTCCGCCCCCGAAAGCGTCAACCGGCCGGTGACGAGGACATAGGCGCAGTTGCCCACGTCTCCTCGGGCAAACAGCCGCTCGCCACGGCGCAGGATTTTTGTTTCGCTTGCGAACGCCACGGCCTCGAGGGCGTCGTGATCGAGGTTGGCGAGGAATGGAATTTCGGCAAAGCGGCGTGCGTCTTCCGTATTGGCCATGTTTTTCCCTGTGACGTTGTGCTGGACAACGCCCGAGGGGAGATCAAGGATGCACTATTGCTCGCTCAAAGCTCGTCCGCGAAAGCAGGGTTGCTCTCGATGTCGGGCGCGAGCAACGCCGCCGCGCGGGTCCGCTCGCGTTCGTCACGAACGAGCGCATAGCCTTCGGACCGAACGTTTCTGACAAAGCGTCCGGAGCTCGACATGCCGAGCTTGCGACGCAACTTGCTGACCATGACATCGACAGAGCGGCTGAGGTTTGCTTCGCTGTGACCGAGCACGTCGCGGGCGATGACCACCCGCTCGACAATCCGGCCTTCGTTACGCAACAGCAGATACAGGAGCCTGAATTCGCTCGGCGTCAGCAGCACGGGCCGGGCGCCCGGGCCGCGCAGCACACGGCTCGCGATGTCGAGCGTCGCAACTCCGCAAGATATTTCCATGTTGGGCGGCAGATTGGCTTTCGGTCCCGAGCGCCAGACGCGCTTGAGACGCAGCACAAGCTCGCGCAGGTCGACCGGCTTCGCCATGTAGTCGAGCGCGCCACGCTCCAGACAGGCGATACGATCCAGGACGCGTGAGCTGTCGGAGATCACGAACGACTCGACGCCATCGAGTTTGAGCTCACCGAGAAACGCGAGCACATCTGCTGATCCGACATCCAACGCGATCAGCACGACATCCGGACGCTGGCTTTCTATCTGACGGCGCGCCTCGACGAGGCTGGTGGCGGCGTCGACGATCCACCCATGCTGGGCCAGATAGGCTGAAACCATCTTCCGGAGAGCGGAAGATTCCTCAATCATCAGGATACGAGCATCATCCAAGATGGCACCATTTAAAGCCAGCTTCGCTATATTTCCTATAACTTACATCCGTAACGCGAAGGTCAAGGCTCAATTCGTTTGCGCCCGATCAAAAGTGCGGCTTGATCGGTGCAATCCGGAGTTGTGGAATTATAATGAAACAAAGCGGCGAGTTGTACGACGCAACCGCCGCTTAAATAGCCATGGTCGACGCCATGACCCGCGCCGCGCAAAACTTGAATTCCGGAATCTTGCCGGATGGATCGAGCGCCGGATTGGTCAGCAGATTGGCCGCTGCCTCCGCGTAGCAGAACGGCAGGAACACCATGCCTTCCGGAACGTCACGATCCGCCCTCACGCGCAATTCGATGCGGCCGCGACGCGTTTCCACAATCACCGCGCCGCCGCTGGCCGGCACGCCCTGACGGGCGATTTCGCGCGGGTTCATCAGGGCCACGGCCTCTGGCTCCAGACGGTCGAGCAGGTCGGCGCGTCGCGTCATCGAGCCGGTATGCCAATGCTCCAGCACGCGGCCGGTCGACAGCACGAGCGGGTAGTCGAAGTCGGGCAATTCGTCCGGCGGCGCGATGGCGGCGGGCACGATGCGGGCGCGGCCGCTCAGCGTCGGGAAGCCGCTGTGAAAGAGGATGTCTTCGCTCGCGCCCGCATCGGCATGCGCCGGATAGGTCACGGCGCCCTCGCGCTCGAGCCGCTCCCAGCTGATATGCGCGAGCGAAGGCATGATCGCCGCCATCTCGGCGAAGATGTCGGCGGGGCCGCCGTAACGCCATTCGAGCCCCATGCGCAGCCCGATCTGCTGGATGATCCACCAGTCCTGCCGCGCATCGCCCGGCATGGGGACGGCCGCGCGCGCCATCTGCACGCGACGGTCGGTGTTGGTGAAGGTGCCGGATTTCTCCGGGAACGCGGAGGCGGGCAGGATGACGTCGGCATGGAACGCCGTCTCGGTCAGGAAGATGTCCTGCACCACGAGATGATCGAGCGCGGCGAGAGATTCGCGCGCGTGGTTCAGATCGGGGTCCGACATCGCCGGGTTTTCGCCCTCGATGTACATGCCGCGGATCGCGCCCGCCTTGATGGCGTTCATGATCTCGACGACCGTCAGCCCGCGATCGGGATCGAGCTTGCGGCCCCAGAACGTCTCGAAGATGTCATGCGCCGAATCCGCCTCGACGCTGCGGTAGTCGGGATAGAACATCGGGATCAGCCCGGCGTCGGAGGCGCCCTGCACGTTGTTCTGGCCGCGCAGCGGATGCAGGCCCGTGCCCGGGCGACCGATCTGCCCGGTGATCAGCGCCAGCGCGATCAGGCACCGCGCATTGTCGGTGCCGTGCACATGCTGGCTGATGCCCATGCCCCAGAAGATGATCGACGCGCGCGCTTTCGCATAGGCGCGCGCAACTTCGCGGATCGTTGCCGCATCGACGTTGCAGACCGGCGCCATCGCCTCGGGCGAGAAGTCCCGCACATGCTCCACGAGCTTGTCGTAATCGGCGGTGAAGCGCGCGATGAAGGCCGTGTCGGTGAGGCCCTCCTCGATGA
This sequence comes from Hyphomicrobiales bacterium, assembly GCA_028290125.1. Taxonomy (GTDB): domain Bacteria; phylum Pseudomonadota; class Alphaproteobacteria; order Rhizobiales; family Beijerinckiaceae; genus Terripilifer. Next base: position 30,175 of record JAQGKM010000047.1, read on the forward strand.
TCGTGTGGATCATGGCGTTGAGCAGGGCGACGTCGCTGCCCGGACGGAAGGCGAGGTGACGCCAGGCATGACGCGACAGCGGCTGGCGGCGCGGGTCTATGACGACGAGCTTCGCGCCTCGTGTGCGCACGGCGTTTTTCAGGAAGGTCGCGGCGACCGGATGATTCACCGCCGGATTGGCGCCGATGACGATCATGAAATCCGCATCGCGCGCCGCCTCGAATGGCGCGGAGACGGCGGCGGAATTCAGGCCTTCCATCAGCGCCGCGACTGAAGAGGCGTGGCAAAGCCGCGTGCAATGATCGACATTGTTGCTGCCGAAACCCGTCCGCACGAGCTTCTGGAACAGATAGGCCTCTTCGTTCGAGCCCTTGGCAGAACCGAACCCGGCGAGCGCGCGCGGGCCCTTGTCGTCACGGATGCGCGTCAGGCCAGAGGCGGCGGCGGCGAGCGCCTCGTCCCAGCTCGCTTCACGGAAATGCGTGAACGGATTGGCGGGATCGACGACATCGTCCGCGCGCTTTGCCTTGCCGGGCAGGCGGATGAGCGGCGTCGTCAGGCGATGCGGGTGCGTGGCGTAGCCAAGGCCGAAGCGGCCCTTGACGCAGAGGCGGTTGTGATTGGCCGGCCCGTCGCGTCCCTGCACGTGGACGATCTTGTCATCCTTGATTTCGAACGTCGTCTGGCAGCCTACGCCGCAATAGGGGCAGAGCGAGTCGACCGTGCGGTCCGGCCACACGTTGCGTTGTTGCGCATCGTCGAGATAGGCGGCGGGCATCAGCGCGCCGGTCGGGCAGGCCTGCACGCATTCGCCGCAGGCGACGCAGGTCGATGCGCCCATGGGGTC